>JAIRRC010000044.1 GCA_031256175.1 Rickettsiales bacterium | reverse complement strand
CAGGAGGGTCATTCTCGCCAGACCGGACGTTTGTAGAAGAGGTTGTTATTCCCCAGCCCGGACAACCGCCCGCGCCAAAGACATTATAACAGATTAATAAAGTTATTGGAAAGGAAAATTAGTTTATTATACAATGGACCCCGGCCTACGCCGGGGTGACGGAAGGGTTCCGCAAAAACCGGGGGATGACATTTCTGCGGATTAGTCTTCCGGGATGGCGGATGTATCCGTCGGGATTTGGATTTCATCCACAAAATCCGGCGCCGCCGCAGTTTCCGGCGCGCTTTCCGGCATAACTTCGGCCTGGGACGCGGCCGCGTTCAATTCCTGCCTTATTTCCGACACAGGGCGCGTATTGCCAGAATTCGACACGACCAAGGCCAGGGCCGCGCACAGCACAAAGAACAAGGTCGCCAAAATCGCCGTCAATTTCGTCAGGAAGTTTCCCGCGCTTGCGCCCGTCAACACGCCCGCGAACATATTCGCCGCGCTGCTGCCAGACATGCCGGAACCTTCGGATTTCTGCAACAATATAACCGCTATCATCATAACGGCTACGATTATCAATGCGGTTAGCAGGACTGAGAACATGGCTTTTTCCTTTTTTTTTGCCGGGATAACGCGGCGGGGCCGCGGTATGACAGGCGATTTATTTCTTTTCCGGGGCGGGGGTTTTCACGGATTTCTCGCGGAATATTATCCGGCCGCGGTTCAAGTCGTATGGCGTCATTTCAACCTGGACCTTGTCGCCGACCGCGACCCAGACGTTGAATTTGCGCATTTTGCCCGATACGGTTCCCAAGACTTCGTGCCCGTTGTCCAATTTCACGCGGAACATAGTGTTCGGAAGCTTTTCCGCTATTTCCCCGTTCATCACGATTACGTCGTCTTTCGCCATACCTGCCCTTATTGTTTTTTTGCAATTATAGCGGGATTATTCGAAGGTGCAAGGGAAAAAATGGATGAGGTCCCCGGTCCGCGCTATCGCCGGCCGGGGATGACATCAAATTAAAAATCAATGTTGCAGCGTTGGACGCCGTCGGCGCCCACTTCCCATTTGCCGCCAAGGTTCGTCGTGCACATCGCTTTTATCCTTGTCTGGCTGAGCGCGCTGTTCATGTATTGCTCGAACACAGGGCCGAAGACCTTATTGCAGGTCATCCTTATATCCTCGCAGACAATTTCCGCGAGCGCGATGGATTCGCCCGACCTGGCCTGCGCGGTCGCCAGCGCCGTCGGCGCGCTCACGCCGTATGGCGTCGTTTGATAAGCCTGGGTCGTCGGCGCATTGCCGCTCAGCAAATCGCCAAGCCCGTCAAGCGCGCCCGTCTGGACGTCCATGCAGGTCGCGAGCTTCGATATGCATTCGTCCTTCACCAATTCGACCTTTTCGCGCTGGGCGGATTTTATTTCCAGAAGCGAACGCTCCAACACCTGGCGCCAGACCCGGTCCGCGCCGTCCCGGCATTTGCCGAAGACGCCCTTGCCGTCCAGGTGCATGCGTTTCTCTTCCAGCTTCAATATGAACTGGCGGTTTTCCGGATTGTCGAGCAGCGTCATATGCCCAAGATTCGCGTCAGGCAATTTCAGCGCGTCCTGAATCCCCGGGAAAAGCGCCGTATAAAGCGGCGTGCCGTCGTATTTCATGAACTGGCCCGTGAAGTCCAGGCACCGGACCCAACCCGCGCCGCAAACGTTTTCGTTCGTCATGGTTTTCATCGCTTCGTCAAGGCATTCCAAATCGCTTAGCGAATTCCTGGATTCATAATCGTCGAGGCGCTGCTCCATCAGCATGACATTCGCGTCCAAAACACCTTTTCTAATTTGGTCTTCCTTGCCTTTGATGGCTTTGTCCATCCGGTCGCAATCCTTATTGATGTCCTGCTTGTAAAGCGACACCGCGAGCGCGAGGTTCTTCGAGCTGCACACGTCTTTCAGCATCGCGCCGCACTGCGCATGCACATTATTATAAAGCGCGTCGCCGGTCAGGTTCACGTCGACCGAACCGCCGCCCTTGCCGCCGAACATATCGTCCATCAGGCTGTCTATGCTGAACATATCGCCGCCGGAATTCAGGCTGGTCATTTGAAAACGGCTTTGCGTTTTTCCGCCTGCGGTTTTACCGCCGCCTATCGAGTCGCCGATGGCTTCCAATCTTTTGAATATGTCCGATGAATCGCCGTCCTGCGGAATCGCAAGCTCGCCTTCCGTCGCGGCGAACATCGCGGCCGCCGCGCCCGCGTCCAATCCGACCGCCGCCATGTCCTTTGTCGCGAAGGCTTCAAGCGCGGCGATGGCGCTTTCGGCGGCTTCGAGGCGCGCTTTCAAATCGATGGATTTGTTCGAGCACATACATTTCCCGAACCTTTCGTCGCCTGCGCAGAACTGGGTCATGCACGCGGCGTATGCGTCCTTGCATTGGTTGTATTCCGCGCTGCCGAAGCTTGCCGTCGCGACGGCGGTGCGCGCGACTATGCCGCGCGGCTTCGCTTCGTTCGGATTTTTTTCCGGCCGGGTCGCTTGGCGGTTGTTTATCGCGCGCGCGGCTTCAAGGCGCGGGGATGTTGTCGCGGAGCGAGCGGCAACCGCCGCGCGCGAAACATTCGCGCGCGGAGTTGTCGCGGAACGCGATTGGGTTGGTTGTGCGGACGAGGTCCCGGGTCGCACTTCGTTTGCCCGGGATGACACATTATTATTACGGGGGTTTTCGCGCGGCGCGGCGGCGTCGGCGCACGACAGGAATATGCACGCGGATATAGTCGCGAAAAGCAGCGATGTTTTATTCATTACTTTATTATATCAGAAAACGATTCAATCAGGAAGAAGGAAAATAGTTATTACTGGATGCTGGCTTTCGCCAGCATGACGGCGTGTGGGGGGGAATTTTGGAATTTGGATTTATGGAGTTTCGTCGTCTTCTTCGTCGCCGTTTTCGGCAGGGGCTAAGACCCCCCCCCAGCCGCGGCTTTGACTTCGGCGCAACAGGTGGTGGTTAGCGCCAACGGGACTCCGTTCACTATATAGCCGGCGTCGTGCACAGTTGCCGGGCACGTTGTTTTCGAAGTGTCATCGGTTGGCAAAAGCTGTGTGCCGGGGCACTGCTTGCAATAGCCCGCGACGTTTTCGAAGCCCGGCATGCAATAGCATTTATTGTCGCCGGTATTATAGGCCATATTCGGGCCGCACAGAAGCGAGCTGTAAAAGATTTCCGACAGGTTTTCGATACATGTTTTGTCATTGTCGGCAGGGCAGCGTATATTATCATTTCTGAATATGCTGACGGCGCAGGTTTTAGAAACCGAACTGCACGCGCCCAGCATGACGTTCTTCACGCTTTCGGCGTTTACGCTGGTGAAGCCCGAAGTCCAGGCCGAAATATTGTTCACCTGGGTGTTGTAGCATGTGCCGACTTCGGCCAAGCATTTGCTGGCGAAGTCGGACACGACGCGGTCGGCCGAAACTTTCATCTGGTTCGCCGCCTTGGAAAGGAACGCTTTCAGGACTTCGTTTTCCGGATTGAATTTATTGCCGTTGAACGTAAGGCGGCGGCAGCGCTTCATCGTGTCGGAACACATTCCCGATTTGTCCGGCTCGCCTATCTTACTGTTTTTGAGGTTGCGCATTATCTCGTTATTAAGGTCTACGACGCCGGCGTTCAATATACCGGCGAAATTATCCAGCAATGCGGGCAAGTCGCCGCCGAGTATCACTTTGCCCTGCTCGTCCAAAAATCTTCTGTCCGGGTCAAGGCACCTGACGTAATTCTTCCCGCACGAGGTGTCTTCAAGCACGCACTGGTCCAATGCCTGGACGCAGCCCTTGAAGTCGTATTCGTTCTGGTCGTAAAGAACCGCGAGCCTTGCCTTTTGCAGCATAGTGTTCGCCGCGCGTATATTATTGCTTACCGATTCGTGCATTCTGGTCAGGGTTTGCTCATACTCTATGCAATCCTTTTCGACGCGCAGGTCATAGCTGTTCTCTATCTGGTCTTTGCTTACCCCTTCCCTTTTGCAATCGTCGACTATGGTTTTGCATTTCTTCGCCGCCGCGTTCCGAAGATTCGCGCCGCGAAGGTTCGCGATATTATCGCCGCCGCCAAGGCTTCCGAAAAGGTCGTTCATGTCGAAATTGCCGTCCAGGGAAATGTCGAACATATTGCCGCTTGAACCGCCGCCCGCGCCGCCAAGATTATTCGTCGCGCCGGAAATTATGTTTTCGATTTCGGTCAGAAGCGCGCGGTTCGCCGTTCTGTCCTGGATGCCGGCCAGCGCCGTTTCCGCCTCGGTTTCCGTGAACAGGGTTCTTATTTCCTCCGCCGACAGGCCGACGTAGCGGATGTTCTGCGCGACTGCGTTCAAGTCCTGGTTCGCCTTCTTCAATTTGTCTTCCGCGTCCTTGTAATTTTTCAGATTGGCGGAGCAGGAACACCTTTGCTGCCGCTCGTCTATGACCGCGCAGAACTGGTCCATGCATTCTTCATACCGCGCGTTGCACGAGGTAAGCGCGGCGTCCTTCACCATCGAGGCTATCGCCGGGTCTATCGCGATTTCTTCGTCGGCGGTTGCGGCGCGCGCTGCGCGCGGCGCGCGGCCCGTCGCCGCGGCGCGGCCGCGGTTGTCGAAGTTCGACGTAGTATATTCGCCGGTGCGCGCGACGACCGCGCGGCCGCCGACTTCGGCGACGCTTTGGCGCGCGTTCGGGTCCGTGAAGCGGCCCGTCGCCGCGCGGCGGTTGCCCGAAGTTTGCTCCCTGCCCTGCTGGGTTTTGGTTTCGGTGAAGTCCGTCGTGCCGGAACGGACCGCGCGGGAATTTTCATTCGCGCGTTCGGCGGCCGGCGCGCCGCGGCGCTGGATGACGCTGCGCGAGATTTCGGGATTGGTTATCGCCGTGCGGGAAGCGGCCGAGGTCCCTGGTCGCGCGGCCTGGCGGCCGCTTGCCTGGGATGACACATTACTATTTTTTTGCTGGGAAGGCTGATATGTTTCTTCTTCCGCAAGAGGGGAACTTTTTTGAGGAATAACGACAACCTGCTGGCGGTTGGCGGCCGCGGCGCGCGCGATTTCCGCCGCCGCGTTGTCAGCCTTCGACGCGAGGGGAAGAAGGCTGACTACAAGGGCGGAAAAGATTATTCCTTTCAGATTCATATTCCATCATTGGCAAGTCGTGGCGCCGACCGAACCGGTGCTTTTCTGCAAGCACCTTATAGTATTCACCATCGGCTGCGCCGTGATGCACAATTCGGCCTTGTGGGTCGCGTCTTCGAAGCCGTAAAGGATTTCCATCAAGGTGACCGCGTTTTTGGGTTGCTCCAACACGCCGGTATCCTTGTTCACCGCATCCTTTTCGACCACGCGGGTCGCGCCCGCGTCGCAAACCATCTGCCGGTAGCACGACGGAATTTCCACCATCGCGTTGCACTTGCCGCGGATATACATCAATGTGCTTTCCGGGTTCAGGTTCTTGTAATGCGTCTGGCACTGGTTGATTTCATCCAAGCAATTGATGAAGTTCTTCTGCGCCGAAGCAAGTTCGGTCGATTCGCGGCTGACTTTTTCCTCGGCATATTCCAGGCGCTTCCGTTTCAGCATTTCTTCCGCCGCGACCATTTGGAGCGACATATTGCGGGTTTGGGTTTTCAATTCCTCGCCGAACACGTCGCAATCCGCGTTCGCGTCGAAGTGGTATTTCTGCTTTATGCTGAACCGCGCCTGCGTAATCGGCGCGCGAAGCCCGAAGAACTGGTCGTTCGCCTTGCTATATCCCATAGCCTGCTGGTTCACGATTCCGCCGCGGCCCACGACCGACGTCGAAAGTCTGATTTGTTTATCCCAGCAATCCTGGTCTATGTCGTTGTTGCCCGGATTCGTCGGCAATATCAAGCCCTGGGTCGCGTCGTTGACGCTGGCTTTCCAGCCGCAGATTCCGTTGAAGCAATTATCAAGCACGCGCTTGCACACGCTGTTGTGCGCGAAGTTGAACAGCTGTTCGCCCCACAAGTCCAGAACGTCCGTCATCGGGCGGCAGGTGCCGTTTTCGTTCTTGAAGCCTTCCTCGCAATTTTCGGTCATGACGTTGAACGCATTGTTGTAAATCGCGTTGTTGCTGTAAAGGTTTCCGAACCAGTCCTGGTCCGTGTTCTGTATCAGCCAATCCGTATTGTTGACGCTGGATGCGATTTTTTGAAGCTGGCTCATGATGTCGCTGTCGCCGCCGTCCAACGACGCCGCGCCGCGCTGGCCAAGCAGGTTCACGCAATACGCCGGGCCTTCCGAGCCAAGCGTTTTGCACTGCGCCATGCTGTATCCGCCGATTGTCGTCGAAGAATTTCCGAAGTTGTGGTTTTCACACCATTCTTCCATCGCGCCTTTAATCTTCTGATAATTTTCGCGCTGATACGCATCGCGGAAGGACACGCAGTTAAGCGAAAGCTCCGCCTCGGTCAGTTGGAACGCCGCGCTGATGTCGCCGCCGCGCGTCGCTTCCAGCATCTGCAACTGGCTGGACAATCTTAGAATCGTTTCGCGGCTGGTCGCCAATTGCTCTTCAAGCGCGGTGTATGCGTTCACGCGGTTGCTGCATGCGCAACGGCGCATTCCAGGGCTTCGCGCCGCGCAGATTTCGTCCATGCACGAATAGTATGCGTCGAGGCATTCCTGGTGCGCGGCAGTCGACAGGCCGCCAGTCGTGTCGTCCACAAGGTTATACATAACGTTTCCATAAAGCGCCGTTCCCGAACGCGCCATATTCGCGGTGGTCGAAGCGGCGATGGGGCTGCCCGTCAATGACGCGCGAGCCGTCGTGCCGCTGCGCGATACAACCGCGCGCTGAGTCGTAGCGCCGCCGCGGGTCGCGGTGGTCGCGCTGCGCGCCTGGACTGCGCGGGGCGTCGCGGCGTTCGGCGAAGCCTGGCCGGCCCTTCCGGACGCGGCCGACTGGGCGCGGCTTGTCGCGCCGGTCGTTCCGCGCGCGGCGACACCGCGCGGCGCGGCCGACGTCGGCTGGCCGCCGGCGGTCATGACTTGGTTCGTGCGGACCGCGGTGCGGCCCTGGGTCGCGTTGCCCGCGCGGCTTCCAGTCGCGACGGCGCCGCGGGCGCGGGTGCCGCCGACCACGGCTTTCATTTCTTCGGACACGTTTCCTTCGGCGCGGCTATCCATGCCGCGGCCGCCGGCTGTCGCGGCGCGCTGGGACTGCGCGCGCGGCGAATTGTAATCCGCCTGCGGGTAGTAATCCATTTGCATCGGCTCCGCCAAAACTTGCGACGCGCCGAGCACGGCGACGGACGCGAACATTATAAGCTGCGCTAACTTCTTCATTAGAAGCTCCTTAGTATTATCGTATAATTATAGCATTTTTAGGGGGTTATCACAAGACCTTATTGGAACTTGGCGATTTCCTGTTCCAGCAATTGAAGGTGGATGTTCAGGTTCGCCTCATACCTTTGGCAATCCTTATTCATTTCAGAACGATAAAGGTTCACAAGCTGGCCCGCAACCGAAAAGCACGGGCGCAATCTTTCGTTGCAGACGCGCGCGGCGGTCGTGAAGGCTTCCTGGCCCTGGATGCGGGTTTCCGCCGACGCCCAGTCGAACTCTATACCCGCCGCAAGGTCCGCGTAATCCGCGTTTTTCCCGCTGATGGAAAGGGCGACGAGCAAGCGTTCGGCCTTTTCTATCTTGGGCTGGAACTGGCCGTCAAGCTGCGCCATCCGGGGCGAGCAATAGCACCTGTCCCATTTCGTATTCGGCCGGTGGCAATAGGAATCCATGCACTTCTTATATTCCGACATGCACTGCGTGAGCGATGTGTCCGAACCGGTTTCGACAAGGTTCGACGCAGGTATCACGCGGCTGGAATTCACTTGGCCGCTTGGCGCGATTCCCGCGCTGCCGACCACCGCGCCCGAACGCGCGGACGTCATCGCAGTGTTCGCTTTGGCCTGGGCGGCGCGCGCTTTATTCACGGCCGTATTATTCTGCTGGCGCGGCACGACGCGGCGGCTGGCGCCGGCTTGCTTGGTGTTCGCGGGCGCGGCGGTGGCGCTGCGCGCCGCGCTTGCGGCGCCGCTTCGCGGAACCATGCGGCGGGGCGCTGCGGCCGCGGCCGACCTTGCCTGCGCGGTATTGCCCGGGCTTAATTGCGCGGCCATCTGCGGGTTCATGTATGGCCGCATGTATTCGTAATTGTTGGAATGGACGAAGTCGGCTTTGGTGGCTTCGAACGGCATAATCTGGGTGTATCCGGCCATGAAATTGCCATAGTCCGCCAGCGCCAAGGCGGGCAGAAATGCCGCCGTCAAAATCAATAGAATCTTCCTCATGATTTATATCATAATTAAAAAGGCATATGCGAAGCAAGGAGGATTTTGCAATAATAGAATAATACAATGGACCCCGGCCTTCGCCGGGGTGACGGGTGGGGGTGGACCCCGGCCTACGCCGGGGTGACGAAGAGGATGGTCGGGGCGACATGATTCGAACATGCGACTTTCTGCTCCCAAAGCAGACACTCTACCAGACTGAGCTACGCCCCGAATTGCAGGATTATAAACAAGATTAAACTGGAAATCAATTCTTCTCTTTCGAGCGGCCCATTATGACGAGTTTGGTTTTTATGCCGTTGCAGTCCGTCCGCTCCCACTTCGCGAAGGGAAGCTGGAAGGTTTTATATTCCACCTGCAAGACTTCGTCCTCGCCGAATTCCGGCGGCGCGGCCTTTTCTTCCTTTTCCACGATATGTATCGAATCCGGGAACACGGGATTATAATAAAAGCATTTTTTCTCTTCCCAGGGGCGGTAGTGATTGCCTTCGACTATCGGCTGGATGAACTGGAAGTCGTCGTCGAAATCGCAGCTTTTAAGGTCGCCCGCGCCCCGCTTGCATTCATTATATTTGCAATCTTCCGCGGTATGCGGCTTGTGCAATTTTTTATTCCAATAGAATTCCGAGAATTCCCGGCCCGCTTTCGGAATGCTCATAATCGGTTTGTAATTCGGGACATCCACGTATATCAAGCCGGCCGTTTTGCCGCCGACGCGGACGCGGCTTGTCGTCAGGTCTTCGGGTTTAAGCCATTCCGGGCGCGCGGGGTCGTTCGCGGCGCGGAAGGTTTCCCAGGTGCAATCCGGGATTTCCAATTCCGTTCCGGAGACGTCGGACATATTATGCGCGTCTATCGCGATGGGATGCGGGCCTAAATCCTGTTCCGACGGCGCGGTAATTTCCAAGACGCGCTGTCCGTTCGAAGCGAAATAAACCATGGCGCCCGGAATGGAATATATGAAAACGCAGGCTTTATAGATTTCGTCCATGTGCTTCTTCACGCCGCCGGTGCGGTTGACATAGTCCGTGAACCATTTGCATTTGTTGAACGAGAAAGGATTGATGGTTATAGTTTGCATTATTGGAGTTTAGCAGAATAACAACTTTCGTCAACTGCTTTTTTTTGGACTTTTATCATCTCGTCCGTGCTGTCGGCGGGGGCGGATTTATTGCGGCGGGTTTTGCCGCATTTTTGGCATTTGTGGATTATGGTCCAGTTGTCGGCCGCGGTTTCGACGCCGACCGGTTCCATCATGCCGCCGCACGTGCCGGCGCGGTCGCCGGGATTTATATCGACGTCCTTCGACCATAGGCATTCAGGGCAATGATTCGTATAGCCGTCGCCGCGGATGGCCGCGCCGCAGTTGCCGCATGTGAAGTCTTCGACGCGCTTTTGGAATGTTTTCATTATTATAGTATGAAACGGATGGGGTCCCCGGTCAACCCTTCGTTGAAACTTCGGGTTGCAGGCAAGCCGGGGATGACAATAAAATGGGCGGCTTACCACGTCCTTCGCGCCGCGGCGCGAAGGACATTCTTTTCTTGGCTTTCCTTAACGTAGACAACTCCATGCTTACGGAATGTCAGAACCTGGTCGACGCCAAGATGAATGAAGTGTGCGGCTCTACAACGGAATGCAATGCTTTCGCATCGGACGAGAAGCTGGGCGCGGGAAGTTTGCGCTCTCAAAAAGCGCCGAACGGGAATTATCTGATTTCGGGGCTTATCCAGTTCGGAATGATTTCGGTCGAACCCGGCGCGACAAGCGCGGCATTGACAAGCGGTAAAGGGACAAGCTGGTTCCAAATCAATACCGAAGCCTATCAGGAAGCCATCACGGCCGCGAACACTAACAATATCGCGGGCGTCGATATAAATGAAATAAAAGCGACCGTATTCGCCGAGCTGGACAATATCCAGGGCGCCACGAATCGCATTATGGAAATGATTGCGACCGACCCCAAGATTTCCATGTGCATCAA
>JAIRRC010000015.1 GCA_031256175.1 Rickettsiales bacterium | reverse complement strand
TTTCCGCCGGACTGCCCCATGTGCGGGGATGACGTCATGCGCGCGGGCAGCCTTTGCGGCGGTTGCTGGGGCAGGATAACCTGGATTGCCGGATGCGTTTGCCAAAAGTGCGGGTATCCTTTCCCCGCAGACGTCGGACGCGTCGAGAGATGCCCAAGGTGCATTGCCGAGAAGGGCAAGAAGGGGCTTTATAAAATCCGCTCGGCCTGCGTCTATGACGACGGCAGCAAGAAAATCGTTCTGCCTTTCAAGCATTCGGGGAAGGTTCGAAACGGCAAGACCATGGCGAACGCGATGATTAGGGCGGTGAACGATATTTCCCCGCTTCGGCCGGACTCTTCGAGTCCGGTGTCACCCTCAGCGGGCAATGATATTGATTTAGTGATTCCGGTGCCGCTGTCTTATTGGCGCTTGTTTTCGCGCGGGTATAACCAGGCCAGCATTTTGGCGAAACCGATTGCGCGCAAGCTGGGCGCGGAATTCAAGAGCGGTTTGGTCGCGCGCGCCAACCGCGGAAACCAAGGGCACAAGTCCGTCTTTGAGCGGCGGCGGAACATATCGGGGGTTTTTAGGGTAAAGGGCGATGTCAATGGCAGGAATATTCTAATCGTCGACGATGTTATCACGACCGGCGCGACGCTTAACGAATTGGCGAGGATGTTATTGGCCGCGGGGGCAATTCGTGTTTCCGCGGTATCGTTCGCGCGGGCGGTTAAGGATATATAGGGACGAAAATTTTCGAGGTTATTACCTGCTAACGCAGGATTTATTACTGGATACTGGCCTTCGCCAGTATGACGATAGAGAAGCGGGGATGACATTTTTTGTTTATTCGGCGTCTTCGTCGTCGGGGTTCGACTGGTCGACATCATCAAGCATATCGTCAGCGCCCGCCGCTTTGCCCTTTATAGCCAGCAACAAATCTTCCTGCGTCTGCGGATTGTTTTTAAGCCATTCGCGCGCGTTCGCCTCGCCCTGGCCTATGCGCTGGGAATTGTAAGAGTAAAACGCGCCGGATTTATCAATCAAGCCGTATTTCACGCCCATGTCCAAGATTTCGGACACTCGCGAAATACCCTCGCCATACATTATTTTGAATTCCACCACGCGGAACGGCGGCGCCAATTTGTTCTTCACGACCTTTACCCTGGTTTCGTTGCCGACAACAACTTCCTTGTCCTTTATTTGGCCGATTCTTCGGATGTCCAGGCGCACGGACGCATAAAATTTAAGCGCGTTGCCGCCGCTGGTCGTTTCGGGGCTGCCGAACATGACGCCGATTTTCATGCGGATTTGATTGATGAATATCATCAATGTATTGCTGCGAGAAACGCTGCCCGCAAGCTTTTTAAGCGCCTGCGACATAAGCCGCGCCGTCGTGCCGACCGACGGGTCGCCGATATTGCCTTCCAATTCCGACTTCGGCACAAGCGCCGCGACCGAGTCCACAACTATAACGTCTATCGCACCCGATTTTATAAGCGTATCCGCGATTTCAAGCGCTTGTTCGCCGCTGTCGGGCTGGGATATAATCAAGTCCTTCACATTCACGCCAAGTTTATGCGCATAATTCGGGTCCAAGGCGTTTTCCGCGTCTATATATGCGCAAGTGCCGCCTTTTTTCTGGGCTTCGGCCACCGCGTGCAATGCCAGCGTCGTTTTGCCAGAGCTTTCAGGCCCGTAGATTTCGACTATTCTGCCGCGCGGGTATCCGCCTATGCCGAGCGCTATGTCCAGGCCGAGCGACCCCGTCGATATGCTGTCGATATTCTGCGTCGTTCCGTCGCCCATCGTCATAATCGCGTCTTTGCCGAATTCGTTCTTAATCTTCGCCAAGACCGCGTCCAAGACCGAATTTTTAGACGATGTTTTGGATTCAGAAGCTTTCGCTTTCGCCATGTTCCCTTCCTTTGGTTTAGTCGTGGGAATATTAGCAAAATATGGGCGACAGGAACAAGGGAATTTTTTAGACGGATTTTTCGCCTTCCCAAGCCCGTTATCGGGCTTGGGGTCACACAAAGGATGGCGAAAATCCGATTAGCGTTTGATGCCGCGGGTGAGATAGGCCGCGCCAAGGCTTAACGCCGCAGCCAAGAACCATACGCTGGACAAGGTGCCGCACAAAAATATGATACCGGCGCCCGCCAATGGCGACAAGACTTTCGCAAGGTATTTCGATGTCTGGAACACGCCCATGAATTTCGATTTTTCCGATTTGTTTGTGCCGGAATGAAACGGCAATTCCTTTATAGGCTCGACAACCGAATTCGGGATTTGCCATACGACGAAAAGCGCCAGCATAAGCATGCCCGTCGAAAACGACGCGAACAGCGCCAGCGCCGAATACGCCAAAAAACCCGCCGCCAAAACCCGCCCGGTGCCGAGGCGCTTCGCCAGCGCGTTCGACGGCGCCGCGAGAACAGCGAACGGAATCGTGCCTATGGCCAGAACCAAGCCAAGGGTGTCCTTCGAAAATCCGGCGCCAACCACCGCCAGCGGAACGTATAGGCCGCGCAGCGCCTGCACCGCATAATAGCCAAAGCTGGCCGCGTATGCGCGCACTAGTTCCGGGCGCCCCGCGAATTCCTTCAGGTTCCCGAAGACTTTCCGCAATGTTTCGAACGGCGGTTTGGGCAGCGCCCTTTTGTCCGCCGCAGTTATTTTATAATTCCTGTAATAAAAAAGCGCGAGCAGCATAACCGCGCTTACCAGCACCAAGGGCGCGCGGATATTGTCCGCCATGGTCGCCACGCGGAGCGCTATAACCGGCGCTATTATCGAGCCCAAGTTATTCAATGTGTAATACCGGCCGCTTACTTTCGATATGCCAGGCGCGCCCGCGAATTCCGACATGAACAATGTAAGGCTCATAATCAAAAGCGCCCAGCCGAATTCGCGGAATATGTCGAGCGCTATGAAGCTGCCCGCGCTGGGCTGGAACACCATGCCGAACGTAGTTATGATTATCGTAAGAAGCGCCAGCGGCAATATCTTCGTTTTCGGAAGCAGTCTGAATATTTCCGACGAGAACATCGCGAACAACATCGCGAGCACCGCGAAGGCCGCGGAATACAAGCCGACCAATGAAGCGTCTTGGAATATTTCAAAAAGTATCAGCGAGTATATCGTGCTGAATATCGCGCCGCCGAGGCCATAGAAAAATCCTATGTTCGCAAAGGTATAGCCGTTGGTTTTGTCGTTAAAAGATATGTATTTGTCGTTTGGCATGTGAGAATTATAGCATTTTTATGCAGATTTTACAATGGACCCCGGCCTACGCCGGGGTGACGAGGCGACTAACCGGCTTTTACAAACTG
>JAIRRC010000038.1 GCA_031256175.1 Rickettsiales bacterium | reverse complement strand
GGCGCTGCGGCGGGGGCGAGGGCTTTCGCCTTGTCCAGCACTTCGCCTTTGTCGCCAAGCTTGTCAGCTATCATGCTTGTGCCGACAGAAGCCGCCACGCCAAGGCCCGCGCCCATGAACGCCGCGCTGGCCGACTTTTGCTCGATAGTGAGGCCTATCGCGTTCTTCATGAATGTAGTTATGTCGATTCCGAACCATTTGTCGGTGCATTGGTATTCGCTTCCCGGGACAAGCTTCTTGCTGGCCGCCGTGAATCTGCGCCCGTCGTGTTCCACCGACAAAAACGCCGTGAACACGCATTCGCCGCTTCGGTCGTCGAAGACCGCGCCGGCCGCTTTGCATTCCTGGCGCATTTGCGGCATCATTTCGTCCAGTTCCTTTTGAAGTTCGGCTATGCGCTTTTCTTTTTCCACGCGAAGCTGCCCCATCATGGTCGTGAACCGGGCCTGCAAACCGCTGTCGTAAGGGCGGAACTTTTCATATATGTGTTTGCACGCGTCAAGCGCCTGGTTGATGCGGACCTGGGTCACGCAGGCGTTGAATCCGACCATGCCTTCCATCGGCGTTCCCTGGGTCGTCGCGCAGTTGTCTTGCAGGCAACGCGAATACATATTGTTGCCCTCTATAATCATCTGCATGGTGTGAAGCTTGGAATCGACGCGCATATCTTCCTTTATGATGTCGCCATAGACGCCGATTTCGGCGCCGTTGCAGCTGGTGGTCGCGCGGCATTTTTGGAAGCGCGCGCTCCAAATCCCGTCGCCGTCGCCCATGCACTTTTGCATGTCGTCGCCGCAGTCGTTCGCGACGCAGACGCGGAGCTCGGTCTCGCACTTGGATTTTCCGGCGGCGGATATTCCGCGAAGGAATGCGTTTTCGGCCATGTCGTATTCTTCGCGCGCGGCCGCCCTTTCCTTCGCAAGCGCGCGTTCGTCGACGGCTTCGCCTTCGAATCTTTTATCCAGTGCCGCGCCGAATCCGGCGTCCGCTTCGGCGGTTGTGGTTGCTTCTTCTTCCTGGACGGCTTCGGCCGGTCTGGCGGCCATCATCGGCATGCGGCTGCGGCCGGTAGCTTGCTGAACCTGCGGCGCGTTCGCCGTCCCGGCGACAAGCCCGCGCGCGACGCGCCCTTGCGGCGCCGGGACGTCGGCCGCGAAGGCGCCGCCCGCCGCGAACATCGCGGTCACGATTCCCAGTAAAAATTTCTCGCGCGCTTTAATCATCTGTCACCGAAATCGAAGTTCGATTGTTTTTCTATCTTGCAAATCTCGTCCACATAGCTGCAAATGCTTTCGGCCATGGAACGCGAAGCGGCATAAACGCACCCGCTGCTGGCAAGCGCCATGACGGCGCCGCCCGGCGTGCCGTGCGCGCCCATCGCCGTGTCGAACATGGCGCAGTAATTCGCGATGCACTGCTTTTTGGCGACGCCGTCCGTGCAAACGTCCACAATCGCGTTCCAGCGTTCTTTCCGCGCGGCGTTCGCGGCGGCCTTGGCGCCGGCGAGGCGCGCGTCTATCGCTTCGTCGACTGATTTCGATTGCGCTTTAAGGTAGGCGAGAATAGCGCCGCCATTGTCGACGCACCCGGATTCCAAAAGGCATGAAGAATAGAACTTGTCGAACGCCGCGCTTGCCATGTCGCCCTTGCAATTTACCCAGCCGGCGCCGCAGCGCAAATCGTTGGTCATGCAGATTCCGATTTCGGTGCGGCATGTTTCTTCGGATTTCACCGCGGCGACCTTGGAAGCCGCGGCGCTGTATTCTTCGGCCGACATGAAGGCGCGGCAGGATGTCTCAATCAAAGGGTCGTATTCTTCGCGCGCGTCGTCCGCTTCGCAGTTCGAAACTTTTTCAAGGCATTGGTTGACGGCCCATGCGTATCTTTCATCCGGCGCGCTTGGCGCCTTCTTCAAATCCTTGTCGCTGATAAGAATCTTGGAATTCGCGCCAAGGGACAAGGCTTGGAATTTCGGCGCGTTCTCGGCGCCGTGATAAGTGTCTTTCTTTCGCCCCGCGATTTCGGAAGCTTTCGCGGAACCGCATAAAACGCAGCGGCTGCCCGGGTCGGTCGCAAGGTCGGTAAGGCAGACCGAGTCTATGCATTTTACAAGGTCGGCGGTCTTGCACTTGGCGCTTTTGGGCGCCGCGGCGCCATCGGGCGCATATAATGCGACCAACGAAAGCGCGACGATAAGTCTGTGCAACCTCATTTCCTCTCCGAAACTTTATTAAATCATTTTATCATTTTAAGGCCGCCGATTCAATAGTAAAAAACAACTTGGAAGGCCGTAAAAAATATGATACAATGGGACAAAGAAAGTATAGGCCAAGGGAGTCTAGTATGAAAAAAATTATCGGCGCGTTTTCCGTCTTGGCTGTGATGCCAGGGACTGCATCGATGGCGGCTGTGGCCTTTGGCGACGGCGGCGCGGCGCCTGTCCAGACGGCCGCGATTTACAACGCGGATTCCGTTCGCGCGGCGTTCATAGCGCCAAGCGCCCCGGCCAATCTCAAAGCCGCCGCGCCCATGCAGAATTCGGCGCGCGCGGTAAGCGGCTCGTTCGGCGTTTCGCCGGGCGTCATCAATGCGCCGGGCAATTCCGGCGGAAGCAATGTCGTCGCCGACACCCCGGCCGGCAATTTGGGAACGGGCGGCGGAACCGGTTCGAACAATTCTTCCAACATAAGCGTCAACCAGTGCATGGGCAATATCGAAACCTGCGTCAACAGCACGCTTCCCGGCGGAATCAGGAACCTGTTCGACGAGAATATGAGGAATTCGATTTTCAACGGAATGAACCTTTGCCAGGACCAGGTCGAAGACTGCAAAAGGAACGTCTATGCCGAAGTCCGTTTGGCCGATGGTTCGATGGCGACCACGCTTACCCCGATTTACCGCAACAATATAGACGTCTGGGTGGACTTCAACGCGCGTGTGATTCAGCCCCAGTATTATTCCTTCACGCTTGGCAGAACGGGCCTGACCCCGCGCCAGGCCGAAGCGGTTTGCAAATTGCTCGACCGCAATACCTTCGGTTCTTCGTTCGCGGCGGTCGGCATAAACAACCAGATTACGACGGAATATAACCAAGGCGTGAATTCCTATAACGACCAGGGCGCCGGTTCCTATAAGGGCGACAAGTCCAGCGACCAGCCGATGGGCGCCGATATCAATATGCATAACAAAGTCGACGCCATGCGCGGCTATTACGGCCGCTGGGACGCCGAGCAGGCCGAATGCCTGGTCCGCGTCGCGGCTTATAACGGCAACGACCTTATACAGAACAGATGGCAGGTCGGCATAAAGATTGCGGGCGTCGATGTCGGCGACGGCAAATGGGCCGAGCAATGGATTAAGTCGGGCGAAGGCTTCAAGTGCGGAAAGTCCTTGTTCGGATTCTCGCTTTTGAATGAAACTGCCGAAAACGCCGTTGCGGGCGCGATTATCGGCGGCGCGACCGGCGCTGTCATCGGCATGGCCACGACGAACAATACTTTGGGCGACGGGGACATTGATTGCTCGAACGACACCGACCGGAAGAATTTCATGGCGGTTCTTAAAGAACTGAAAGTCGGTTGCGATGGAAAAGTCAACCAATCAGTTTGTGAAGTAGAAATCAAAGGCGCCGCGGAAGCAGCGTCGATTCCGGCTGGTTGGTCTATGACTAATTCCTCGCAATGTCGCGCCGTCTTGGAAAAGATACGCGAATCCGACGATTTGGCCACGATAGAGGCGGCCTGGGCCGATAAGAACTTCGGCAAGGGCGCGCGCGCGGCCATCGGCGGCGGTATAGGCGCGGCGGGCGGCGCGGGCTTGGCTTCCGCCATCACTTACTTCGTCGAGTCCAACAATATAACCTGCCGCGTCGGCGACAATCTGGAAAAGGTCGGCTACGACAAATCGTTCAGCATACCGACTTTGAAGGACTTCTATGTGAAATGGGCGCTTAACCTGCCGGATTCCACGTCCAGCAATCCGATTCCTGTTATGAATCGCGCGGACTGGGTCGCGGCTTGCGGCTCGGCTGTGGCGAACGACCGCGCGTCCTGCCAGGAAATGAAAGTCAATTACCGCCGCGAAGGCCTGATAACCGGCATGCAGGTTTGGAATGCTTGCACCTGGACCGGCGACGAGCGTTCGGGCAGTTGCGGAATCAACAGGATAACCTGCTTGTCTTACGGCGTCTGCACGCTTCAAGACGTTCAGTAATAAATAAAAGTTCTCCCGTAGCGAGGGGTGCCTGCAGGGCGGGGTGGTCTTTTGGGCGGAATGTTTTCCGCCCATCTTCTTTCTTTTTTTTTAGCTCTAAATATGGTAAAATGAACTCATGCGTAGATTCACAGCTTTTCTTTTTGCCGTGTCGATGATTGCCGCGCCCGCCTTCGCCGCGCCGGCCAATGAAGACGCGAAAAAAATTGCCCAAAACGCGCTTGCTGAAACGGACAAAAAAGCTGCCAATGCGAATAAAACCGCCGCAGAAAAGAAAGCCGAATCCGAAAAGAACACCAAGGACGCGCTTGGCATGGCCGCGATGGGTATCGGCGGAATGCAGCTGGCGCAAGGCTTGGCGCAGAACGCGGCTGAAAAGGAAGGCGCCGGACAAATGCGCGATTACCAGGATACATGGATGTGCGGCGTCGGCACCGCCGCGGCCGATGGCGGCGACATACAATGGAAGGGCGAAACTATTAAAGCGGGCGCGGTCGGACACGTTCCGGTCGTTCCGAACCTGTCCCGTCTTCTCGCCGAATTCACGATGAAGCAGAAACAAATCCGCGCGGCCAAGGGCGAAGTCGACATGGTGCTTGGCGAGGAAGAGAAAAAGACCTTTGCGAAACACAATCTTTACGGCAATGAAGCCAATTTGGGCGCGGGCGAATTGTATCAGGTGAAAACCGGCGGCGGCGCGGAAAGAATCGCGATAGGCGCGGGCTTGGCCGGCGGCGGTCTGGCGATGTCGGCGGGCATGGACTATAAAACGGCGATTGGAACAGGGATGATTACGGGCGGTGGCGCGGGCGCGCTTACCGCGAATACCAAAACGGGACAAGCGGCGGGCCTTGGCGTCGCGGCGGGCGGACTCGGCGTCGTGGGCTTGAACAACCTGCTTGGCGGCGACGATAAGAAAGCGCCCGCGGCGAACACTACCGCGCAAAAACCCGCAACTACAACCGCTGCAAAGAAATAATTTTTGGTGCATAATCGCGCCGTAGCGTAAGCGAAGGCGGATGGTGCGGATAAGAGGACTTGAGCACGAGCGCATAAGCACACAATAAGCCGCGTTGTTAGCGGCGAATTGATGTGCGCGTCGCGAGGGAACGAGGGAAGGCAAGCGCAGAATTCTGGTGCGGATAAGAGGACTTGAACCTCCACGGGTTGCCCCACTGGAACCTAAATCCAGCGCGTCTGCCAATTTCGCCATATCCGCAAGTTCGATTAAAATGGCGGAGCGTATAGGACTCGCTCGCCCTTACGGGCTGCGCGGCAATCGTTAGCGCTCGAACTTCGCGAAGCTCGTTCTCGCTGACTCATTGTCGAACCTGTCGCCGCTACGCGGCTTGTATAGGTTCTCGGACCCTATATAATACCCGACCAGTTTCAAAACACCCGCGAGGGGTGCTTTGAAACTGGCGGAGCGTATAGGACTCGAACCTATGGGCCGCTTTAACACGGCCACGGTTTAGCAAACCGCTGCATTACCACTCTGCCAACGCTCCGTTCGCCATTCCGGGACTATACATTTGACTATTGGGTTTTGCAAGTTTATAATGCCGCCGGGCGGACGAAAGCCCTGAAAAGTCGGTCAGAGGGAAACCAGCAGCCGGTTCGGACGCTTTCGGGTCGCCCTTTCTTTTTTACAAATACCTTTCGATTTCCCAGCGCGATACTTCTTTGCGGAAGTCGTCCCATTCCTTTTTCTTCGCCGTCAGGAATTCCTTGAAGATATGTTCGCCAAGCGCCTTTTTCGCGACTTCGGATTTTTCCATCTTGTGTATGGCTTCGCCCAGGCTGCCAGGCAGCGAGTCTATTCCCTTCGCTTCGCGTTCCGCTTCCGAAAGCTTGTAGATATTTTCCTCGACCGGCGCGGCGGGCTGGATTTTGTTCTTTATCCCGTCCATGCACGCTTGCAGTATAACCGCGAAGGCCAGATACGGATTGCACGACGGGTCCGGGCTTCGAAGCTCTACCCGGGTGGCTTTTCCGCGCTTGGCCGGCACGCGCACCAGCGCGCTGCGGTTCGCCATCGACCAGGCCATATAAACGGGCGCCTCGAACCCCGGCACCAGGCGCTTATAGCTGTTCGCCAGCGGATTCGTTATCGCGGTGAAGCCCTTCACATGCTTCATCAGCCCGCCGATGGAATATTTCGCGGCGTCGGAAAGCTTGTGCTGCGCCGCGTCGTCGAAGAACATATTGTTCTCGCCGCGGAAAATCGACACGTTGCAGTGCATGCCCGACCCGTTGACGCCGTATATCGGTTTGGGCATGAACGACGCGTGAAGGTTGTGCTTGTTCGCGACGGCCCTTGCCGCCACCTTGAAAGTCGCGACATTGTCGGCGGCGCCCAGTATGTCCGCGTATTTGAAGTCGATTTCATGCTGTCCGGGCGCGTTCTCGTGGTGAAGCATTTCTATATCGAAATCCATCCCGCGCAAAGTGTCGGCTATATCGGCGCGCAAGTCGCCGCCCATGTCGTATGGGCCGATGTCGTAGTATCCGGCCTTGTCGTGCGGTATGGTCGTCGGGTTTCCGCCTGCGTCGCGCTTGAAAAGGAAGAACTCCATCTCGGGCCCGGCGTTCATGGAATAGCCCAGCTTTTGCGCTTCCTTTATGACGCGTTTAAGGTTGCACCGCGGGCAGCCTTCGAACGGGGTCTTGTCGGCGTCGTAGACGTCGCATATCAGGCGTGCGAACGATTTGTTCCAGGGCAGAACCCGGAATGTGCTTTTTTCGGGCACAAGGAGCATGTCCGAAGTTTCGATGTCCCGGAACCCCTGTATGGACGAGCCGTCGGTCGTTATATCGCCGGCCAAGGCCTTTTCTATATGGTTGGAAGGTATGGTCGTGCTTTTGGCCATTCCGTTTATGTCGACGAATTGAAGCTCTAAATACTTGACGCCGTTTTTCCGGATAAGCTCTTTGATTTTTTTGCCGGTCATAAGGAATCCTTTCATTAAATCGGATTCTTGACATTTATAGGCAAAATGTCAAGTCAATATAATCTTACCGGGTTCTTTGGTTCCAAGGCGGGCCGATATGATTGCGCGTTCGGCCGAATTTTTGTTCGAGAATATCGGCTTTATGGTGATTCCGCCCACCGCCGCGGGCAGGGCGCGGATGATTTCCGCATATGCCGCCGCGTCGACTATCATGTAAATCTTCCCGCGCGGCTTCATGCGCCGCGCGCACGCCGCGGTCCAGGCCGCCAAATCCGCGCCATGGTGTTCGCTTCGACCCGCGCCCTTGAAGAAGGGCGGGTTCGATATGACGATGTCGAATTGGCGCGATGTTTTCCATTTCGTTATATCGGCTTTTATAAGTTCGATTTCGCGGCCGTTCAACTTCGCGTTTCGGGCGCACAAAGCCAGCGATTCTTCGGATATGTCCAAACCGGTCGCTTTTATCTTCGGGTATTCGGATAAAATCGGCAGTATGGCGCCGCCTGTGCCGACCCCCGCGTCCAGTATGGTTTTCGCGCCCCGGCAATCCGCCGCGCCGGCCAGAAGCAGCGCGTCTTGCGTGGCCTTGTATCCGGCGTCGAGCATTTTGACGCGCCCGTTATGGATTGTATAAATTTTTTCTTTGTCTTTTGCCATATTAACGGATATAATAAGCCGATAAACGCAAAAAGGCAAATACAAATGTCATTATTCGAGCCGCAATCGGTCCTTTCGACCGCCGCAAGCACTTTCAACAACGCCGCGCTTGCGTCGCCCTGGTTCTTGCAGCTTGCGATTGTGTCTGTTCTTGTTTTCGTTGCGGCATGGCTTTCGCACGCGGATATTTTGGCGCGCATAGCGCCCGACGCGAAGAAGCGCCCGCTGGCCGTCAAAGCCTGGATATTTTTTCTGATTGCTTTGTGGGCGGCCTTCGGCGTCGGCAATTTCGGCGTTCTGCGTGAAGGGGCCTCGTGGGTAGAGCTTATAGTGCCGGCGGTGCTTTTCTTGGCGAGCGCGGGCGCCGCGAACGCCGCGGTGAAATACGGAAGCGTCCCGGCGACAAGATGGTCGAAGTGGGCCCGCGTTTGCGCGGTGGTGCTGCTGATAGCGGTCGTCGGATTTTTCGGCGCGCGCGACATTTACGGAATTTTCCTTCCGATGTCCGCGCTGGTCGCGGGCTTCATAACCGGATTCTATTCCGCGAGATACGCCGGCGTGCCGCAAACCCGCGCTCCGTATAGTTATCCGATTATATCGTCGTCCATGCTTATGCTTCTTGCGGCGGCGTGCGTTTTGATTCAGCCGGAATTGTTCCGCTTCGGCCAGCTTGGGAATTTGGGCGTGCTGCAGCTTGCGGGCTTCGCGGTTGTCGCGATGGCGGCGCCGCTTGCGTCGGTCCTTGCCCTGATGGCGCGCGTCAAGCGTTCGAAGGGTTTCCTGAACGCCGTCGCGCACGGGCGCGTCATGTGGCTGCTGCGCCTGGTCGTTCTGCTTTGCCTGGTCCTGTTCTTCATCACCGAATCGATAGTCGCGTTCATCATATTGTCGCTGTCGATGGTTCCGTTCGCGATGGTTTCCGGCGGCCATCAGCCGTATTCCGAAGCGAAATCGGTGAACGCATTCGTGTTCGACTTATGGTGCGTTGTGATGTTCGCGTTCGGTTTGGTGTCAGGTGTCGTTGCGCTGGCGTTCCTTGGAATCGTCCTGTTCCGTTCCGGAGGGCGTAAGAACTTCGCGTCGATGGCGAACCAGTTATTGTAGTTTGGCCTTCAAAGGCGCGACGTATTTTTCCATATTATAGTCGTAGACGTCATTAAGGTCGCGAAGCTTGAAAGTCTTGTCCATATTCTGCGAATTCATTTCCGCGCCGTGATAGGTCTTGCCGCCGGAAATCGCGTCGCCCTTCGCATATCTTTTGTCGAATTCCTCTCGCGATTTGGTCAGATAATGGTTTATGCGGATTTTGTTCTTGGGCATGAACAGGTTCTTCTTCATGTTTTTTGTTTCAAGGTTCTCGTTCACGCTCTGCCCCGCGACGCTTGCGGTATGGCACCGCACGCCGCGCGCGAAGCGCGGATTGATTATGCTTTTATAGTTCCGGCCCATCATATAGGTGTCGGAAAAGTCCGCGCGGCGGCGGAAGTTTTCTATAACAAGCCCTTCGGGTTTTTGAACGTGCCCGCTGGAACCATAGTTCGCCCAGGCGACATGAAGCTGCGCCACAGATTTCGGCAGCGATTTCAAGAATTGCGCGATACCCCCCCCTGCGTCAACCGGAACTAGAAATTCGTCCGCGTCTATGAACGCAAGCCATTTCGTGTCGAGCCTATGCTTTTCCAAGCAATCGTTGTTCGCGGGAAGCTGCATCTTGTCCCCGGGCCACCAGGTGTAATCGACGACCCCGGATTTTATGTATGGCGCCAGAACCGCTTTCGTGTCGTCCGTCGAGGCATTGTCATAGATATAGAATTTATCCACGCCGACAAGCTTGTGGTATTCGATGAATTCGCGAAGGTAAGCGCCTTCGTTTTTGACAATCATGCAGATTGAAAGAAAATTCGCGGGCTTGAAATTTTTCTCGGCCCGCATAAGCCGGATGTATTTCGGAAGGCCGAATTTTAATATGCTTCGGACTTGCGTCCTGTATTTTCTGGATGGGATAAGCGCGCTGACTAAATTCGCAATCATTGTTATACCTTGTTATTCTTTATAATTTCAAAATCTATTTTGCTTTGATTATACTTCCATAAAACAAGGGGATAGTCAAATGATTCATAAAACGGCCATAGTTCACGAGGGCGCAATCATCGGCAAAGACGTTGAAATCGGGCCTTATTGCATAGTCGGCGACAAAGTTAAGCTGGACGACCGCGTGGTTCTGAAATCGCACGTCGTGGTCGAAGGGCCTTGCGAAATCGGCGAAGACACAATCCTTTATCCCTTCGCGGCCATCGGAATCAAGGGCCAGGATTTGAAATACCAGGGCGACGAAAGCATAACCGGCGTCGTAATCGGCAAGCGAAACAGAATCCGCGAATACGCGACGATACATCAGGGAACGCCCGCGTCGAAGGGGACGCGCGTCGGCGACGACTGCCAGATAATGGTGAACGCGCACGTGGCGCACGACTGCCAGCTGGGCAACGGAATCATATTGTCGAACGTGGTGCAGCTGGCAGGTCACGTCGAAGTCGAAGATTTCGCGATAATATCCGGCATGGTCGCGGTGCATCAGTTCTGCCGCATCGGCAAGAACGCGATAGTCGGCGGCGTGTCGGGCGTGACCAACGACGTTTTGCCTTACAGCATAACCGACGGTAGGCCCGCGGTTTATAAGACTTTGAACCGGGTGGGCTTGACCCGCCACGGCGTTTCGACCGAAGACATGCACGCGATTCATTCGGTGTATCAGGCGCTTTTCGACAAGACCGGCGGCGAATCTTCTTCCGCGGACAGGCTCCGTGAAGTTAAGAAGAAAGTCAAAGACAGCCCGTATGCGATGGACGCCCTGGATTTTATAGAGAACAGGTCGAAGCGCGGCGCATCGGACAATTCCAAGCGCGGATGATGGATAAGAAAAAACTCAAAATTTTCATAATCGCGGGCGAGGCGTCCGGCGACGTTTTGGGCGCGAAAATAATTCGAAGCTTTCATGGCAGGCGCGTCGAATGGAAGGGCGTCGGCGGAACCGAAATGAAAGACGCGGGATTGAAGTCGATTTTCCCGATGAACGACTTGTCCGTCATGGGGTTCACCGCGGTCCTTATGCGCGCGCGGACTTTGCTTCGCCGGATTCGCGAAACAACTGCGGCGATTTCAAGTTATCGGCCCGACATCGTTCTTACAATCGATTCCCCCGGCTTCGCCAAAGCCGTCGCGAAAAAATTGCGTGAATGTCCGACTCGGCCTAAACTCTATCACGTCGTCGCGCCGCAGGTCTGGGCTTGGCGCCCTGGTCGCGCGAAAAAATTCGCGCAATTGTTCGACAGATTGTATTGCTTCTTCGATTTCGAAGTGCCGTATTTCACGAAATACGGACTGCCGACGATTCCGGTCGGGCACCCGATTGCCGACGGCGAAATCAAATGGGGCAAGCCCGGCGATTTCAGAAAAAGATTCCGCATCCCCCAGGGCCGGAAAATTATCGCGATGCTTCCCGGTTCGCGCCAGAACGAAGTGAAAAACCTTATGCCGTTGCTGGGCCAGGTCGCCCGAATGTGGGCTAACAGCGGTCGCCTGATTGTGATTCCCGCGGCGCCAAGCGTCGCGCGCCAGGTGAAAGCCGCGGCCGCCGAATGGAAAACGCGGCCGCTTGTCGTCGGCGCGCACCACAGATACGTCCTGTTCCGCGACGCCAGCGTCGCTATATCCGCCAGCGGGACCGCCACGGCCGAGCTTGCGATTCTGCACGCGCCCGCGGTGGTCGTCTATAAGACAAGCTGGCTTACCTATACTATGTTCAAATTGGTCGCGCGCGTGAAATATATTTCGCTTGTGAATATTATTATGAATAAGGAAATCTATCCTGAATTCATGCAGGGCGCCGCGAACGTGAAAAACGTTTCCGCGGCGGCGAACAAGATTCTGAATCATAAGAAGGAAAGAAATAAAATCGTGAACGAGCTTAAAGCGGCGGATAAAATCTGGTCGCGCGGAAATCTTCCCGCTTCGGATTTAATCCGCAACGACATCCTTAAAACCCTTAAATAATTCGTTCTTTATTAGAATGAATTTCTTTCGCCATTAGAATCGCGTCGACGCCCTGGTAATAGCCGGGGCGTTTCGCCGTTTCCGAAAAGCCGAGCGATTTATAAAGCTGGGTCGCCGCCGTATTTTCTACGGACACTTCCAGGAATATCTTCTTCGCGTTCTTCAATTCCTTTTCCATCAATGCGATTAAGGCCGACGCAAGGCCTTCGCGTCTTCGGTCGGGATGGACCGCTATTGTAAGTATCTCGGCCTCGTCCGCGGCGGCGCGGTAGATTATCATGGCGTTTTCATTGCCCAATACTTCCGCGCCGGATTTTTTAAGCGCCATGATTTCGTCCGCGCCCCAACCCTTGTCGCCGAATACGATTTTGTGAAGTTCCGCTAATTTTTCAATCATTCGGCTTCCTTTGTCCGCCGTCATTCCGGGCTTGACCAGACCATCCGGGTAATAAGCTAATTACCCGCTAACGCGGGATTTATGACCTGGATACCGGCTTTCGCCAGTATGACGATAGGGTTGCTCGGCGTAATGCGGTTTCAAGTAAAGCGGAATGACCGGTTCCTTCGAACCGATTTTTTCCTTCATAATTTCAAACGCGATATTCAAATCCAATTCGGGATTCATAATCGCATTGCTTGGCAGTTCGGCGGTGGAGCACGCGGGCAATTCCTTCGACTGGACGAAATATCCGTCCTTCTTGTTGTCTATCGCGATAACCGCGTCGGGATTTTTGCGAAGCGCGGCTTCCAAGCGGCTTATCGGAATAACCGGGACGTCAAGCGCGATTGCCGCGCCCTTCGCCCATGCGATTGCGATTCTGATTCCGGTGAAGGAACCCGGCCCGACCACCGCGCCGATTGCCTTGATGTTTTTGAAATCTATATCAAGTCCTTCGATGACTTGCGGCAGCTTGTAATTGTCGCCGTTGTCGCGCCGGATCTTTCCGTCGCTTGTCGCCGCGGTTATCCCGTCCGAACAATCGACCAGCAGGAGCATTACGACGCCCTGTTTTCGGAGATATGGACGGGCGCGGCCATCGGCATCGGCTTGTGCGTCAGCGCTATGTCGATGACTTCGCGGATGTCTTTCACGAATTTCAGCTCCATCCCTTCATGGATGTATTCCGGAATGTCCTGCATGTCCTTCCGGTTTTCTTCCGGAATCATGACAAGCCTGATTCCGCCGCGCCGCGCGCCAAGCAGTTTTTCGCGCAGGCCGCCGATAGGAAGCGCTTTTCCGTGCAATGAAATCTCGCCCGTGATAGCTATGTCGCGCCGCACCGGTATTCCGGCAAGCGCGGACAGAATCACGCTGCAGAGAGCAAGCCCGGCCGACGGGCCGTCTTTCGGCACCGCGCCTTCGAGAGCATGGACGTGTATGTCCGTCTTTTCGAAAACTTCGGGATTGATTCCGAATTCGGCCGCCATCGATTGCACGTAGGATTTCGCGATTTGCGCCGATTCTTTCATGACTTCGCCCAGGCGTCCTGTTATAAGTATTTTTCCCTTGCCGGGCATGGCCGCGGCTTCGAGTTGCAATAAATCGCCGCCGACTTCCGACCAGGCGAGTCCGTTGATGACGCCGACCGCGTCGTTGTCGCCGGTTTTTCCGAAATCGTATTTCTTGACGCCAAGCCATTCGCCGACCTGCGCTTCCGAAAAATCGTTCTTGCCGCTGCGAAGCGATTTGCGGAGTATCGTCGTAATCAAACGCGACAATTCGCGCACGCCCGCCTCGCGCGTCCAGTATCTTATGATGAAGCGCAAAACATCGTCGGAAATTTTTATGTCAGGGGTATTCATGCCGACTTGTTCCGCCGCGTTCTTTATAAGATGGTTTTTCGCGATGCGGATTTTTTCATCCTCGACATATCCCGACAGGTCGATGATTTCCATTCGGTCCAGAAGCGCGCGCGACATGTTGCGGCTGTTGGCTGTCGCGATGAACATCACTTCGGAAAGGTCGAAGTCGACTTCCAAATAATGGTCGCGGAACGACTTGTTCTGTTCCGGGTCCAAAACTTCCAGCAGCGCCGCTTCCGGGTCGCCGCGGTAATCGCGCCCCATCTTGTCGATTTCGTCCAGCACGATAAGCGGATTCTTGACCTTGGTGCGTTTAAGCGTGTCGATTATGCGGCCGGGCTGGCTTCCGATATAGGTCTTGCGGTGTCCGCGGAAATGCGCCTCGTCCGATACGCCGCCGAGAGACATGCGCGCGTATTTGCGGCCGACCGCGCGGGCGATGGATTTGCCCAGCGAAGTTTTGCCCACCCCGGGGGGGCCGACGAAGCAAAGTATCGCGCCGCCGGATTTTTTCGTCTGCTTCATGACGGCAAGGTGTTCCAGGATTCGTTCCTTGATTTTTTCAAGGCCGTCATGGTCTTCGTCCATGATTTTTTCGGCTTCCGCCAAATCGATTTTCGTTTCCGACAATTTGTTCCAGGGCAGGGCGATGATTTCGTCCAGCCAGTTTTTTATGACCGACGCCTCGGACGACATCGGCTGGATGTTGCGAAGCTTTTTATGCTCCGACATCGCCTTGTCGTGCGCTTCTTTCGGAAGCTTCGCCTGGACGATTTTTTGTTTAAGGCTGTTGGCGTCGCCGCCTTCGTCGTCGCCCAGCTCTTTTTGTATGGCGCGCATTTTTTCGTTGAGGTAAGCTTCGCGGTGCGCCTTTGTCATCTGCGAATTGACGCGCGATTTAAGCGTATTGTCCAGGTCCAGGACGGCAAGCTCTTCATCCAAGCGCGCGGCTATCAGCATAAGCTTTTCTTCCATGTTCGGCGCGATAAGGACTTTCTGCGCAAACGCCGCGCCCATGTTGAACGCGGCTATGAGCGCGTCGATGAACAGCGGCGTGGAATTGTGCGACAGGATGGAGCGCACATGGTCATAGTTGAATTTCCGCGACCGCGCCAGGGTCTTTATCTGCTCGCGAATCCGTTCGCGCAAAGCGTCGGCCTTGATGGTCATGGAATTGTCCTGCGGGATTTCTTTCGCTTCGGCTGAAAGCTCGCCATTGGGGTCGGTCAGGACTTCGGACATTTGGACGGGCGCGATTGTTTGCAGATTCATCTGGACCGAGCCGTTGCTTGCGCGGATGACATTGACGACGCGCGCAAGGGTGCCGTATTGGTTCATGGTGTCGCTGTGCTTGCCCGCGGGCTTGTGCGTGGCAAGGATGACCATTTTTCCCTCGACATCGAAGAGCGCCTGGGCGTGCACGGGCTTGTCGACGAAAATCGGGATGGACAGGCCGGGCTGGATGGTGATTCCGTTAAGCGAAAGTATCGGGTATCTCATAATTTATCCTTTGGCTTTATAATAGAGTAAAAACGCGAAAATTCAAGTTCCTTGATTTTTGCGGCGATTTATGGTATAATATGACTAAATCCCCTACATAAGGAATTTCTCATGCGCCAAACCATATTGATGTGCGCCGCCGCCGCTTTCGTCGTATTCGCCGCCTTCCAAGCGGGGAAATGGCAGGGCCGCGCGGAATGCGAAAAGAACGCCGCCTTGCAACTGGTCGCGGCCCAGGCCGGAACCGAAACCATAAGGAAACAAACCAATGATAAAGTCAATAAAACTGCTGTTGGCGATGTCCGTCGCCGGCTGCGCGAGCAATATACCATCGAAGATTAGCTGGTGCGAGCCGATTTACGGCCGGGCAGGGGACTGGGAAGTCATCTCCGACGACCTTGCCCGGGCCATTTACATGCATAATTTGATGTGTGAGAATAGTTGACGAAAGTGCTTGAGCACGAGCGCATAAGCGCCCCGCGCGCGCCGTTGTTAGGCGCAAGCGGCCGGTGCGCGTCGCGAGGGAACAAAGGAAGGTATGCATTGAATAATGGGGCGAATGACGGGATTTGA
>JAIRRC010000026.1 GCA_031256175.1 Rickettsiales bacterium | reverse complement strand
ACATTGAACACCGGATTGTGCGACGGGCCGGTTTCTTCCTTGAAAACATATTCGGGCAGTTTGCCGAAGCTCTTTTGGCAGTATTCCTGCAAAGCCGTTTTCGCGTCCTTCGGCGGCGTTTCATGTTCCGCCGCGATGGGCCTTAACATTTCGCGGACCACTTTGCGCGCCGCTTCGAACCCGCCGTCCGTATAAATCGCGCCGATGACCGCTTCCAAGGCGTCCGCTGTTATATTCCGGTTTTTCCCCGCGGTCAAATGCGTATGCTTTATATTGCTGAACAAGTCCATGTCCGACGCGATTTTTCCAAGCGTCGCCGTCGAAACCAAGCTTGCGTGCCTTTGCGCCAAGGCGCCTTCGGCTTCCGTCGGAAACATTTCGCACAGCAATTCCGCCGCGGCCAAGCCCAGCACCCGGTCGCCCAAGAATTCCAACCTTTCGTTGTTATCGACGCTGTCCGCGCCGCTTTGCGTCAATGCGCGTTCCAATAATTTCTCGTCCTTGAATTCATAATCCAGGCGCGGCGCCATTATCTGACCTCTGCCCCGAATCTTTCCCAACGCAATTTGCTGCCCCAGTTCCATACCAGCAGAAGCGGCGAATAATAATTATGCGAATAGAATATGAACCAGGCTTTGCCAATCAGATTGTCGCGCGACACGAAACCCAAGCTTGCGCGCGAGTCCTCTGAAGAATCGCGGTTGTCGCCCATGAAGAAATATTTCCCTTCCGGCACTATGAACGCCGCCGTGTTGTCATAGCGGCCGGATTCGGCCATCTTGATTATTTCGTGCTTCACGCCGTTCGGCAATGTTTCGATATAAAGGTCGCCGGTTTGGATTTGGCATTCGTCGGGGCGAAGGCGGCAAATTTCGTCGTTCTTATATTCGATTGTGAATCTGTAATCGACCGGCTTGTTGTCTTCGAAAATCTGATTCCCCTTTATGACCATGATGCGGCCGGTCTTATTGTCGAGGCGCTGAAAGCCCACGCTTCGCAGCATTTGCGGCAGGACCGCCACGACGTATTTTCCCTTATGCTCGCGCTCTAACCGCTGGCCGTTTATCCAAAGGTGGCCGCTTCGCATCTGTATCGTGTCGCCGGGAAGGCCGATTAATCTCTTCACATAATCCAATGTGTCGTCCGGGGTTCTGAAAACTATGACGTCGCCGCGTTTCGGCTCGCCAGTTTCGAAAAACCGGCCGTCGAACATATGCCAGGAGCCGAACGGGAAGGAATATCTCGAATAGCCATAGCTCCATTTTTTCACGAAAAGATGGTCGCCGACCTCGAGAGTGGGTATCATTGAGCCGGACGGAATATTGAATGGTTCGAGCAAAAAACTGCGGAAGGTAATCGCGATAAGGCCCGCCCAGATTATGGTGCTTATCCAGTCTTTGACGCTGCCTTCGTTTTTATTGTATCTTCTTCTCATGGTCCAAGTCCTTTCGATTTGGCGATTTTACCCCCGCGGCGCGTTTTTTGCAACCCCTTTTTTGCGCTTGATTTTTGGCGGCGGCTGCCTTATAATCCGCGCTATCCGCGCGTATCACCCTTGGAGGACGCGCATAAACAAAAAAAAAGGAAAACGACTATGGCAAAAATAACACTCAATGTCGGAATCCGCGAGCGCGTTGGCAAGGGGGCCAGCCGCAAGAACCGCACAAGCGGTTTGATTCCGGGAATAATCTACGGCGAAAAGAAGGCGCCGACCCCGATTGAAATACCTTCGAAAGAATGGGTCGAGCTTATAAAGAAGCCCGGGCTTCGGACGAAATTGTTCGAAATCAACGCGGGCAAAGCCAAAGAAGACGCGATGCTTATCGCCATCCAATACCATCCGGTCAGCGACAATCCGATACATGTCGACTTCAAGCGCATCGATGTAAAGAAGCCCGTCAATGTCAGCGTGCCGCTTCGCATAATCAACGAAGCGATTTCGGTCGGCGTCAAAGCGGGCGGAATCGTGAACTTCCTTGTGCGCCAAATCGAACTGGTCGCCAAGATTGACAGCATTCCCGAATATATAGAAATCGATTTGGCCGCGATGAAAATCGGCGACGCCATGCACGGCGCCAATGTCGCGCTGCCCAAAGGCGTAGAGCTTGGGCTTCATCAGGATGACCTCGCGTTCGTCGCCATAACCGGCAAGGAAGAGGAAAAAGAAGAAACGCCAGCCGCGGCAGCAGTAGCCGCGCCAGCCGCAGGCGCAGCCGCGCCCGCAACCGCCGCAGGAAAACCGGCGCCCGGCGCCGCGCCTGCCGCGAAAGCAGCGCCAGGAGCCGCCCCGAAGGCAGCCCCCGCCGCGAAGAAGTAAAACAAAAAGCCCCGAGTTTTCGGGGCTTTTATATTCGATTTAGTCGTATAGGACTTGGTTCCTAGTGAAATGACTTTCGCGCGCGGCTATTCTTTCGAAAAAGGAGCGCGCTATGGAACACAAAAAGCCTTACATTAAAATCACCAAGGACGGACCTTATATGGTCTATGGTCTTGACAAGATTGCCGAGAAGGTAATCCTGACGGACGAAAACGGAATCTCGGTCAAATACGGCGACGGCGAAACCTTCAAAATCAACGTCGACCCGGTCGCGATATGCCGTTGCGGCAAATCTATGAACGCCCCGTTCTGCGACGGGTCGCACATCGAAGGCGGGTTCGACGGAACGGAAACCGCGCCCAAGACCCCCATTCTTAAAAACGCCGAAGTCTTCAAGGGCCCGGACATGAATCTTGCCGACAACGAGAAATACTGCGCCTTCGCGCGATTCTGCGACGCGGGCGGGCGGGTTTGGAACCTTGTTATGCAGGGCGGTGCGCCGGCCGACAAGCTGGCCGCCAAAGAAGCGAACCTTTGCCCCGCCGGGCGCCTGATGATGTTCACGAAATCCGGCGAACCGATGGAAGACAAATACAATCCCGAGCTTAATATTATTGAAGACGGCGGCCTTCGCATCAGCGGTCCGCTTTGGGTGAAGGGCGGAATCCTTGTCGAATCCGAAGACGGCAGCGTCTACGAAGTTCGCCAGAAGCAGACGCTTTGCCGCTGCGGCGCGTCCGGGAACAAGCCGTTTTGCAACGGCGCGCACGCTTCAATCCGTTTCCACGCGCACAAGTCGACCGAAGACAAATAAACCGGTTGCCTTTTATTCCTTAAATTGATATAATATTCCTGTGTCTGCAAAGATGCCGAAGAGTTGAAACTTCGTTATACAGGGTGCAAGGATAAGCACTTGAACACATATCCCCGTCATGCGGGGAGCCTCTGACTATATAACAGGGCTTGCCCGAAAGTCAGCGGGTCATTCTGTATAATGATTTTCAATCTCCCCGCGCCTTTTTTGCAGTGAAGCAAAAAAGGTTCCGTCATGAGAATTTTTCTAATTTTTATTCTATGCGTTTTCGCGAATGCGGGATTCGCCGCTTACGACCCGAATTGGATGGACGAATCCAACGCGGAATTGAACGCGCTTTTCCTGGACACCGAAAGATACAACAATCTTAAAGAAGACCGAAACCAAATCTATGAAAGCCGCGGTTATGACACGCAGCGCAGCCAGCAGATGCAGGCGGAATTTCAAAAGCAGCAGGAATATAATTCCGCGATGGCGGATGCCGGTGCGAAAGCGGAAGCCGCGCGCTTAATCCATGTCGCGAACAATCAGCCGCAGACCCAAGACGGACAGAAAAAGCAAGACGCGATTATTTCCGCCGCGCGTTCGAATTCTAACTGCGTAAAGCAGGTTAGAGACGCGGGCGGCTGGGAAATTTTCCATTGCTGCAATGTTGGCAAGGTCGAAACTGGAACCGAGAAAATGAGGGACGGACAAAACGTCCGCGTCGTGCCTTATAAGGCCGGCGGGCAATGGGGCGCCGACTGCATGGTCAGCGGCCAATATAATTTCTGCGTCGACGGAAAATATTGGAGCGGATGCATGTCGGCAGACAATGCGGCGGGCGCCAAACAAAACATAAAAAACGACAAGGACTCCGTCGCGCAAAAAGCATCGGCAGATGCGGAAAAAGACAAGGTTCGGAAATTATTCGAAAACGCTGAAGGAAACAAGAAGGCGTGCGTCAAAGAGTTTCACAACAACAATATCCATTGCTGCGATGTCGGGAAATCTTACGGCTTGGATGCCAAGGACAATCCGATTGATAGCAGGAATATTTTCATTTATGCGAAGAACCAGGGCTTCGGCGCGAACTGCCCTTCCGGCCAGCAGAAATTCTGCATGCCCGCCGCCGCGGATTCGGATTGGAGCAGCTGCTTCAAAGATATTAAGACTGCCGAAACCGCAATTAAAGAACAAGCCGAAATAGACAAGATGCGCGGCGTCGCGCGCGCAAGCGACCAATGCGTCCAGCAGAACGGCACCGGAAAGGAAATCTGGCATTGCTGCAATGTCAAGAATATGAAACAACTCGCGCCGCGTCAGGATTTCGAGATTTATGTTTATGGAAACGACGATTCCATGAAGAAAAACTGCCCGAAGGAAACCGACCATATGGTTTGCGGCGCGAAGGGATGGGGCGCGTGCGAAGCCACCGGCGTGCGCGAGCGTGAAACGATTTCGACAAGCTGCCGGAATTTTCTTAGTTCTATAACCCTTAAAGAGCCCGTTCAATTTTGCGGCACCATATTCACGGGCGGTATCGTCAAGGCGGCGCCTTATAGTTCGCTCGACAACAGCTATGAAGTTTATAAGGTCGGAAATAATTTCTACCGCATAGAAAAACAGCTTATAACCGAAGGCCTTTGCAAAAGCGGCCCCGCGCTGAACACCGCGGACGCCAACCTTCACAGACAGATGCTTTGCCCAGAAGAGCCGAAGCAAGAAGAAATCGCCGCGGCCGTGGAAGTGGAAGAAGTTCAGGAAGTTTCGACAGAAGAACCGCAGGATAAAAAGGCGGAAGAAGCTCCTTCCGAAGAAGAGGCCGGCGATGCCGAGGCTGTTGTTCCCGAACCCATAATCAAGCCGGAACCAGAGCCTGCGCCGGTCGTTCCATTCGAACTTAAAGATATGGACTCCAAGCTTACGGACTACAACCGCTGGGTTTCGGCGAAGGGCGAATTCATCGGCGCGAAACGCGCGCTTGTGGATTCTGCGTTCGGCGTAGGTCTTGGAATCGCGGGCGGCGTCATGGTGAATTCGCTTATGAAATCATCGCAAGTCGACGCCGGTTTCAAAAACATTCAATGCGTAATCGATGGCGCGCCCGTCGCAGGATGGAAGGATTCGTTCTCTATTCAACGATAGCTTTGAAAATTTCGGCGGGAAGCGTGCCGCCGGTTATATTTTTCGTCGGGGTATAATCGTCGTTGCCGACCCAGACGCCAATCGTCATTTTATCCGTCGCGCCGATGAACCAGGCGTCGCGCGAATTTTGGCTGGTGCCGGTTTTGCCGCCGCGCGTCCGTCCCGCGACATAGGCGCGGCGCCCCGTTCCGCTTTTCACGACTTCGGCCAGCATGATATTCATTTCCGCAATCGTATGCGCGCCAAGCAACTGCGCGGGCTTCGACGGAATGCGCGAATAAATTACATTGTCATAGCTGTCGGTGATAAAACTCACGGCATAGGGAATAACCGATTTGCCGCCGTTGAAAATCGCCGCATACATCGTCGTCAATTCCACCAATGTCATTTCGCTCGCCCCCAGAATCGTCGAATATTCGCGCCGCAATTTCGTCCCGACGCCTAGTCGGCTGGCCATCTTCAAGACATTATCCAGTCCGAATTCCTGCGTCAGTTTCAGCGGAACCGAATTCACCGATTTCGCGAAGGCCGAACTTAAACTCAAACTGCCGTAATATCTTTCGTCGTAATTTTTCGGATTGTAGTCGCCGATACTGAAAGGCTCGTCCACGACTATATCCGTCGGCAGCTTGCCTTTTTCAAGCGCGACAAGATACACCACCGATTTGAACGCCGAGCCCGGCTGGCGCGGCGCGATGCTTCGGTTGAACTGGCTGGCCTGATAGTCGACGCCGCCGACCATGGCTAAAATCGCGCCGTCTTCGGCCATCGCCACGACCGCGCCCTGCGACACGCTTTTATCCGCGGAAGCCTGGATTTTTTTCGCCAGGATTCCGCTGGCGCGCTGCTGCAACCTGCTGTCCAAAGTGGTGTGGACAATCATGTCGGAATTTATATTTCCGCCGAAGCGCGACTGGACGTCGTCTATCACGAAGTCCGCGAAGTATCTGTAAATGTTCTCGTCCTGTCTAACCGCGGGCTTGTAGTTTTCAATCTGCGCCAGCGCTTTGTCATAGTCGGCGGCCGAAATATATTTCTGGTCTTTAAGCGCGCCCAAGACGATTTTCGCGCGGCGCTTCGCATTCTCGGGCCGGCGCATCGGATTATACGTCGTCGGCGCTTTCAGCATAGCGGTTATCATCGCGGATTCGGACAGCGTCAATTCGTCCGCGGTTTTCATGAAAAGGTCGCGCGCCGCCGCGTCGATTCCGCGCATGCCTTTCACCAATGAAACGCGGTTCATATAAAGGTCCAGAATCTGTTCCTTAGAAAATCTTTCTTCCAGCCAGAACGCCAGAATCAATTCCTGCAATTTGCGCGAGAAGGTCCGCTTGTATCCAAGGAATAGATTCTTCGCCAGCTGCTGCGATATGCTACTTCCGCCCTCGACCACCCGGCCCGCCGCGATGTTTTTCAAGACCGAGCGGCTAAGCCCGTGCGGGTCCACCGCGCCGTGCTCGAAAAACCGCTTGTCTTCGGTCGCGACGATGGATTGCCAGACGTATGGCGGGACGGATTTCGTAGTAATCGGGTCGCCCATAAGGCGCCCGACGCTTCGGATTTCGTATCCGTTCTTGTCGACTATGATTATCGCCGGAGTTCTTGTTTCCGTAAGCATCGCGTCCAGCGACGGCATTTGCGCCAAGACAATCATCAGGTATCCGAAGACGGCCAAGCTTCCTACCATCACAATCGGCGACAAGACGCGGAACGCCGCGCGGAACAAGCCGCGCCCGCGCGCGAACGGAAGCAGCGCATGCCGTGGCGCCGGATTCATGCCGCGACGCCGCGGGCCGCAGCTGTGCAGCCGCGCTCCCCTTTCGCGCAAGATTTTTTCCAGTGCCTTCATGCCATTATTATATCATAAAAATATAGGATTGCGATTTATTTTGTGATATAATCGTTTCAAACAAAGGAGTTTATTATGAAGAAAACACTTATGCTTGCCGCTGTTATGTCGGTCGGGTTCCTTGGCGCAGCCGTTTCGGCGCCCATGGTCGGCGAACGCAGCGAAAGCGGAAAGAAGGTCGTCGACGTCAATGCAGACGGCACCTATGTCGTGCAGTATTGCATCGAAGTTTCGGGCGAAGAAAACTGCTGGCGCGAAACGCTGCAAGACGAAACCTACGAATATGAAGGCGAAACCCGCCCGACGACCGTTATAATCTCGATGGACGAAATCCAGATGGACGGCGACGAAGCCGCCAACTGGCGCATCGACGACGCGGCCTAATCGGATTCGCGGTTATTAAAAGGGGGCCTTTAGGCCCCCTTTTTTATTTATCTGAATGATTATTCGGCGACGGGCTGGGTTTCGTCCGCCTGTTCTTCGACCTGTTCGACCTCTTCGGTGGTTGCGACCGGGGCGACGCCGCCGGCCAGTTCCGCGTCGAAGCTTTCCAACATCTGGGTTTCTTCGGCGGTGCGCTCGATGTCCTTCTCTTCCTGGAATTCCTTGGACGAGGGCTTCTTATAGCTTTGAATCAGTTCGCGCCGCAGGCCGTCGATGTCCAGCTTGCCGCTTGCGATTTCGCGGAGCGAGCGAACCGTGTTCCTGTCTTTCGATTCCGGCAGAACCGACGGCACGCCGGCGTTAAGGTCGCGGACGCGCTGGGCGGCCAGCAGGTTCAGTTCGTATTTGTTCTCGACATTGTTCAAAGCGTCGCTGGTGGTGGTTCTTGCCATAATTTTCTTCCTTTTTCGCAGGTAGTTCGTATAATGATACGCGATGACGAAAAATGCAAGCAAAATTATAGTGAAAGCCTTCGGATGCAGGCTGAACGCGGCGGAAACGGCGAAATTGGAAATCGTCGCGGCGCGCGCTGGCCTCTCGGACGCCGTTATTTTCAATACTTGCGCGGTGACGAGTGAGGCGGAGCGGCAAGCAAAGCAGGCAATCCGAAAGGCCGCGCGCGCGAATCCGAAGCGGGCGATTTATGTTGTCGGTTGCGGCGCGGACCGCGACCCGAAGGGATTCGCAGAATTGCCGGGGGTGGTTAAGGTTATTGGGAATAAAGAAAAATTCAATCCGAAAAAATATAATGATGAGGTCCCCGGTCGCCCCGCCTTCGGCGCGGTTGCCGGGGATGACATTATAGTAGACAGGCTGCCGGATTATCTGTCGAAAGGGTTTGTGCAGATTCAGACCGGGTGCGATTATGCCTGCACTTTTTGCATAGTCCATACCCTGCGAGGGCGCAGCCGGTCATTCCCTTATGCGGCGATTTCAGAGCAAACAAGACGTCTTGTTTCAAGCAGTTATGCCGAAATTGTATTGACAGGGGTGGATATAGCCGGGTATAAATTTGGGTCGCCTTCGGCGACGAATTCCCAACAATGGACCCCGGCCGTCGCCGGGGTGACGGGTGGGGAAGGGCTTGTATATTTGGTGAAGCGATTGCTGGCGGATGTGCCGGATTTAAGGCGCTTGCGGCTGAGTTCGCTTGACCCGGCGAAGGATTGGGAGCCGCTTATGGATTTGATGGCGGCGGATTCGCGCGTTTTGCCACACTTGCATTTATCCATGCAGTCGGGCAGCGATGAGATATTGCGTATGATGGGGCGAAGACATCGGGCGGAGGATTTGACAGGGTTGGCGAAATATAACCGACTCCCCCCTTGCGGGGGAGTCGGCGAGGGAACCGAGCCGGTGAGGGGACAATGCAGGCTTAATCGTCCCCCCACCGCATCGCCCTTCGGGCTCTGCGACTCACCCACAAGGGGAGAGTTTTCTGTTAGTTTCTCGGTCGATATAATTTGCGGGTTCCCGGGCGAGACCGATGAAAGGTTCGCGGAAACCATTGCGGTTTTGGAAAAATTGCGGCCGATAAAGATTCATGCTTTTCCGTTTTCCGCGCGCGACGGAACGCCGGCCGCGACATTTCCGAATCAGGTTCCGAAATCGACAGCGAAAGAAAGGGTGCGGCGGCTTGGCGAACTTGAATCGAAATTTCTGGGCGAATTCATGAAGTCGCAAATCGGGAAGAAGACCCAAGTCTTGATGGAACGCGGCAAAGTCGGAAGAACGCCCGACGACATTCCCGTCCTTTTCGACGCAGAAAACGGCGAAATAGTCGAAGTCGTCCTGACCGGGATAAAGAACGGAGTGTTCCTTACGAAATGAACAATGCAATCTTCATCGTCATACTGGCGAAGGCCAGTATCCAGTAATAAAACCCGTGATAAAGGGTAATAAGTAAATAGCTTATTGACTGGACCCTGGCCTGCGCCAGGGTGACGGGTGTAGTGCACAAGAATGACAATAAAGAGGCAGACCCCCACGACTATGACAAAAAAGGGCGGGAATTCCGCCCTTTTATTCGCCTATGACAGCTTATATTACCGGGCCAAGGCGGCGCGGATTTGGTCGTAAGGAATCGCACCCGGGAAAGCCTGGTTGTTGATAATCAGGAACGGGGTTCCCGAAATATTGAACTTCTGGCTAAGTTCGCGGACTTGGTAAAGCTCTATCTGGACTTCCTTGGCTTCCTTCATGTCCTTTTCAAGGCGCTTGGCGTCCAAGCCGGCGTCTTTGGCAAGCTTCATGACATTCTCGAAAATCGCGGAAGCGGCCTTCGACTGGTCGGTCGCGGTGCGCGCGACATCATACCATTTGGTGTTCGAAGTCAGAAGCGCGTCCAGTTTCGCGGCCTTGTCGTTGCCCTGCAATTTCGCGGCGATGACGGCCTGGGCCGGAATGTCGGACATTATGCCGTGAACCGAGAAGTTCTTCAAAACAACGCGGACTTCCGGGTCGTCGGCTATGACGCGCATAAGCTCGCCATGGACCCTCTGGCAATAGGGGCAGGTATAGTCGCTGAACAGGAAAATGGTTTTGGAACCACCTTCGTTTCCAAGAACCGGGGCGTTGGCCTCCATTTCCTTGGCGTTTTTCGAAACATACTTCTTAAGCTCTTTGGAAGAAGAGTTCGTTTGAATCTCGCGCATGCTTTCGACCATTTCTTGGAGAATCATCGGATTCACCTGGGTCAGATAATATTGCGTGCCAAGACCGGTGCGGTTCACGCCCCAGACCACAAGAACCACCGCGACAAGCGAAACGGCCTTTTGGGCATACAGCATGACTTCGGATTGCTTCTTGCTGATACCGGCGACTTTTCCCGCGAACAGGAAGGCAGCGACGGCAACGGCAAGAATCAGGATTGTTAACAACATAGTTTTTCTCCTTTTCTTTGCGTTTAACGGGACGAGTATAGAGATTTCGCCCCGCCTAAGCAAGCCCTAAAATATTACTTGACAAAATTATAATATGTTCTAATATAAGGGCATAACGAAACCAAAAGAGAGACTAAAATGAACTTAAAGAAACTGATGACGGAAGTGCTTTCGCCCAAGGAACAAAAGCAGGCCTGGCACATTCTTAACGCGATTATAAACGGCAAAAGCGCCAATGCCGGGTTTAGGCCGATTGCCGCCGAAACGTCGTGGGGCTTTCCGCTTATAGAAGGCGAAACGGAAGTCCGCGAAGGGATTATCCGCCGCAAGGATTCCGACGTGGACATCGTCGTCGTGGACAAGACCTTCCATAAGTCGAAGGGCCGCTACACCACCATCAAGGTCGATGACTTGGAACAGAAACAGGAACTTTACACCGGTTCGGAAGACTGGTTCGCCAGCGGCCTTCCGAAGCTGATGGAAGTCATGAAGGAATACGGCATGGAGCTTGATGTCCGCGGATACTTGGTCTTCGGCACGAAGGACAGGAAGCCGTATTATTTTATCTATAATGAGAACGAAGCGCCTGAATTGGACGCAAGCGGCAAGAACGCTGTCTATTTTGGCCGCGCTGTTGTTGGTGAGAACAAGGACCAGGTGCTGGATTCCTCGTCCGTGTTCTGCAACGACTGCGAGTCCGCGGCTGGACGCGGGCAGCGCGCGGCCGACAGCGTCGCGAGCCGCGTGGACGACAGCCCGGATGGACGGGGCGCGTTCGCCGTCGCTTTCGAGCGAGTGTTTTCCAAAGCGCGCTAACCGGCAATCGTAAAACGGACGGGTGGGGGTGTCCCCCGCCCGAAAAAGGGGTGCTTTGCACCCCTTTTTTTTATTCTTTTTATCTTGACAACATGTATCATATATGATACAATTTAAATTAAGAGAGGGCAGGATGGAAATACTGGAACATCGGTCTTATACAGATTGGCTGGGCGGTATCAAGGACAAGAAACTGATTGCAATCATAGCCAAGCGATTGGTGCGCGTCCAATTCGGAAACTTCGGCGACAGCAAAGCAATAGGCGACGGCGTTTCGGAACTGCGTATAGATTACGGGCCGGGATACAGGATATACTACGCCATGCGCGGCAGAAAAATCGTTATTCTGCTCTGTGCCGGCGACAAGTCCGACCAGAAAAAAGACATCAGGAAAGCCAAAGAATTAAACAAAGAGGTATGAGGATGGCGAAAACAAAACTACGCAAGTTCGACCTTGCCAACTATCTAACCGACGAAGAAGTCATCACAGAATACCTTAACCTCGAGCTGGACGAGGGCGACCCGCGATATATAAAATCCGCGCTGGAAAACATCGCGCGCGCGCGAAAACGAAACATGACACAGCTTGCGAAAAAGGCCGGCGTGCCGCGCATCACGCTTTACCGCGCCTTATCCAAAGAGGGAAATCCCGAATTCGACACCATGCACAAAATCGTGAAGGCGCTTGATATGAAGCTTGTCGTCGTGCCGAAAAACGCAAGGATAGCGCTTCGCAAGGCAGCTTGAATCAGGCGCAGCGGGCGCGCGCGGCGGCGACTTGTTCGGCAATCAGCCCGGCGCGCTGTTTTTCGAACGTGTCCCTTGACGTTATAAGCGCTTTATAAAATGCGCCATAGCCGCCTTCGCCCATCAGGTTCACCGATTTGG
>JAIRRC010000009.1 GCA_031256175.1 Rickettsiales bacterium | reverse complement strand
TCGACGACGAATTGGCGAAGGCCGTCGGGCAGGAGTCCGTCGCCGCGCTTCGCGAGCACATCAAAAAAATCCTTTCCGAGCAGTATGACGCAGCCGCAAAACGACAGATGAAGGAAGAGCTGCTTGAAGTTCTTGCCGCGAAGGTAAAGCTCGATTTGCCGGAGTCCTTAGTCGAGCGCGAGATGGAATTGGCCAAACAGGAAAACCCGGAAAAGTTCGACGAAAAGGAAGCGAAGAAAGACGCCGAACGCCGCGTCAAGCTTGGCCTTATTCTCGCCGAATGGGGAAACGCCGAGCACGTCGAAGTTTCCAACCAGGAAGTGCAGCAGGCCGTAATTCAGGAAGCTTATAGGAATGGAATGAATCCGCAGCAGGTTATGGAATATTATTCCAAAAACCAGGATGCCATGGGCATGATGCGCGGAGTTCTTTTCGAGCAGAAGGTGCTTGACGCGATGGTGGCCAAGGCCGAGAAAAAAGAGAAGAAAGTAAGTTCAGAGGAATTGTTCAAGCAGAAGTAAGAAGGATTTATACAATGGACCCCGGCCTGTGCCGGGGTGACGAGCGGGGGATGGTCAAGCCCGGGATGACAGATGAAAAACTTGACTTTGGAAAAGGGGCGGAGTAGGATTCGTTCCGTTAATTAAAAGGATGAAATTATGCCAAGGATTTGTCAGATAACCGGAAGAAAAACCGAGGTCGGGATGAATGTTTCCCACTCGCACCGCCGCACCAAGCGCGTGTTCAAGCCCAATTTGCAGGAGCTTAAATTCAAGAGCGAAATTCTGGGGCGCGAGTTCACGTTCCGTATTTCGACCGCGGGGCTTCGAACCCTGGTCAAGCACGGCGGTTTGGACGAGTATGTGATGTCGACGCCGATTTCGCGTTTGACCCCGGATATGGCCGCCATCAAGAAGGCGATTGCCAAGAAGACCGCCAAGAAGGCGAAGAAATAATTAAAGACCACCCCGCGCTTCGCGCACCCCTCCACCGGAGGGGAACTTAGGTGGCGAAGATTGGGCAAGTGGCGGAACTGGTAGACGCAGCAGACTCAAAATCTGCCGCCGAAAGGTTTGGGGGTTCGATTCCCCCCTTGCCCACCATGAAATTGCCTTTCAAAAAAGGGCAATTTTATGATATTATGAATAAACAATAGAGGTTTGTGAAATGCAAAAAAATTATTCTGATTTGCCAAACTTGGACTCAGAAATAAAGAACGCAGTAAAATTGGGTAACGTAGCTCTGTATGCTCAGAAATCAGATGTGGGTGGCAATTCTGGGGTAAAATATATTTTACATATTATGAATAACGTAAATTATTATCTTGATGAAAATGGTAAAATAATAGGTATGTCATCTTCGGATGATTTTGATAAAACGGATTTAGTGTTATTCGCTGAGTAAAAGAAAATGGTTCGCATTCTCAACAATGTTAATGATTCGAAATGGTTATTCATATGCGGGAAAGAATCCAGTCCGCGTTTCATGTTTGATATAATAAACGCGGCGAAAATTATAAAAGAACGCCAGAACAATGAATCAAATATATATTATTTTTCAGATTTCCAGAGCGCGAGCAAGATTCTGACTGCAAATGGGTTATCGGCCGGTCAGTTGTATTCTACGGATAGATTGGAAGAAATATTGAACGGATTTTCCAATATATCGTTTCTTGGCTGCGTAGTTTCTTCCCATGGTGATATAAACGGTATAAATTGCTCATCAAACATAAAACCAAATCATTTGTTAGAGAAAATGCAGAAAATACCAGGTTTAACCGATGGTTTGCTTTTGCTTGGGCAGTGTTATTCCGGAATTTTCAATATGCCGAAGCATTCTGATATATGCGTAATCGGGGCTAGTAATTTTTATCCGTCTATAAGTTCGCCTATAAACGATGGAAGGTGTCATTGGTCTGCGAATGTGTTTTTATACAATTTTTTCGATTGGTTAAGAGCGCCAGTTGATGTTGATGGAGATGGACAACCAACCCTTTTAGATGCATATAAATACACATCCTATAAAACTAACAATTTTCTAGTCGATTCAAAAATTTCTGACTCAAAAACATTCGAAAAATGGTGTCTTGATGAGCAACGCAGGATAGATAATCCAACCGAAGATGATAAAAACAAGGGTTTGCCATTTTTAAGAGTTCAGGCATTAAATGAGCGTTTATCTTTGTATCATAATCACCAAGAAGCTTGGATTTCCAATCAAACTGCTGCTATGCGTTTGATAATATAGCATTTTTGCATATTATTCGTTGGCGGGATTGTTTCTGCCATATTTTGAAAGTGGCTTTTTCTTTGCTTATAGCAGGGCTTGGCTTCTGGGATATTGGCGGGCCCCGTTTTTTGTCCACGCAAAGGGGGGAGTTATTTCTTATTTTTCTGCTTGCCTGGGGCGGGGCTAAAATGTAAAATAAGGCTTCCTTTTCGCTTGCATTTCTGAAAGTCCGTGTTATTCTGCCATGCAAGCCGAAGGTAATGCGCGCAAGTAGGGGTGTAGCTCAGTTGGTAGAGCAGCGGTCTCCAAAACCGCGTGTCGGGGGTTCGATTCCTCTCGCCCCTGCCAAAAAACTAGGCTGTGGACAAGGGAATAAGAAATCGCTTCGCGATAATTTTCACTGGATGCTGGCCTTCGCCAGCATGACGAATGGTAGATGCGGGGATGACGGGTGTGGATGAGGTCCCGGGTCAAGCCCGGGATGACAAAGGAAAAAAGGACTGACGTGAACAGGATTAGGGTTTTTATCAATTTCATAAAAGACGTCCGGTCCGAGGCTTTCAAGATTACCTGGCCGACGCGCAGCGTTGTTGTCCGCTCCGCAATCCTTATCATGACTTTCGCGGGCGTCATGGCTTTGTTCTTTTTCGCCGTTGATTCAATTCTAAATAAAATCGTGGGGTGGATATTCTAATGAACAACAATTTCCAGTGGTTTGTCGTGAACGTCCAATCCAACACCGAGCAGAAGGTCGTCAAACTTCTGCGCGAGAAAATCGACCAGCAGAAGCTTAACGCCGTATTCGGCGAAATCCTTGTGCCGACCCGCGAGGTCGTCGAAGTCAAGCGCGGAAAGCGCGTCGCTTCCGAAAAGAAATTCTTCCCGGGATATGTCGTCGTGCAGATGGTCATGTCGGACGAGACTTTCTCGCTCGTCAAGACCACGCCGGGCGTCATCATGTTCCTTGGCCAACGCAACAAGCCGATTCCCGTTTCCGAGTCCGAAGTCAAGCACCTTATGCGTCAGATGGAGGAAGGCTCGGTCAATATCGACGCCACCTATGAAGTCGGCCAGGAGGTTCACGTCATCGACGGGCCTTTCGCGAACTTCAACGGAGTCATTTCGGAATCCGACGACACGAGGCAGCGCATGCGCGTCGCCATTCTTGTCTTCGGGCGCGAGACCCAGGTCGACCTGGACTACAACCAGGTGGAGAAGCTGTGATGAATATTTCTTACGGCGAGGCTTTGACCATGTCCAGCGAAGAGCAGGCGGCTTTGAAAAGGTTCGACGAGATTTCAAGACGGGACATCAAGGACGGGTTTCCAGGCGTTCTCTCTGAAGATTCTTTGGATAGTTTGGGAAAATCGGCCGACAAGGACGCTTTCCCGGAATTCCTATCCGGAGAAAAACGCGACGTCGTCAGGTTCGCCGCGCTGGCCGAGTTAAGGACCCCGTGGCAGAGGGGGTAGAAATTCGATGAGGTCCCGGGTCAAGCCCGGGATGACATCGACAAGATTGTGGCGGGCAGCCATGCCGGACCACGATGACTCTACTGAAAAACCATGAAGGTTTTTCAGGAATGGTAAAAAGGCAAATACGATTTAAGATTCCCGCCTGCGCGGGAATGACAAGTCGGAAAGGCCATCATAACAAATGAAAAAGGAGTAGGTAATGGCAAAAGAAATAAAGGGATACGTTAAGTTGACGGTTCCCGCAGGCGCGGCAAATCCCGCCCCGCCTATCGGCCCCGCTTTGGGCGCAAAGGGCGTCAATATCGCGGAATTCTGCAAGCAATTCAACGACGCGACCAAGGACAAGGAAAAAATGATGCCCATTCCGGTCATCATAACGGTTTATGCGGACCGCAGCTTCGAATTCATCATGAAGCTTCCGCCCGTCAGCTTCCTTATCAAGAAAGCCATCGGTCTTAAAGAGGGGTCCAAAAAACCAGGCCTCGACATCGTCGCCAAGATAACAAAAGACCAAGTGAAGAAAGTCGCGGAACAAAAAATGCCCGACCTTAACTGCACGTCAATCGAATCAGCCATGAACATCGTCGCGGGACAGGCGCGCTCCATGGGCATAAAAGTGGAGGGCTAATCATGACTACGAAAAAAATCAAGGGCTTTGAAAAGCTCGACCGCGAGAAGCTTTACACTTTGAATGAGGCAATCGAGGCTTTGCGCAAGTATGCTTCGAAAAAATTCGACGAGACTTTCGACATTTGCGTCAAGCTTGGAATCGATGTAACGAAGGCCGACCAGAATATCCGCGGGATGGTGTCTTTGCCGCATGGAACCGGAAAGAAAGTTCGCGTCGCAGTCATAACGAAAGACAAGCAAAGCGAAGCGAAAAAAGCCGGGGCCGATGTCGTCGGCGACAGCGACTTGGTTGACAAGATTGCCGGCGGTTATATGGAATTCGACGTCGTAATCGCGACGCCGGAGGCCATGCCCATGATGTCCAAGATTGCGAAGATTCTGGGACCGAAGGGACTTATGCCGAATCCCAAGCTTGGAACGGTCGCCGCGAATCCCGCGAAGGCCATCGAGCTTGCGAAGGCCGGGCAAATCGAGTATCGCCCGGAGAAGGCCGGAATCATTCACGCCGGTTTTGGAAAAGTTTCGTTCAAGACCCCCGCGCTGCTTGAAAACGCGAACGCCCTGCTGGACGCTTTGAAGAAGGCCAAGCCCGCGAGCGTCAAGGGAAACTATATCGTCAGCGCGAGCGTCAGCACCACCCAGGGGCCGGGGCTTAAACTGGATGTGAAGAGTATATAAAAGAAAGACCACCCCGCCCCCCTTCGCCAAGGCTTCGGCGGACAGGTTGCCGGGGTGGCGGGTAAGGATGAGGTCCCGGGTCTTCGCCCGGGATGACAAAGGAAAAAGATTAGGGGCGGTTGGGCGCGAGTCCGATTGTTCCGAGCCTGTCTAAGACGAATGGCGGCTTTTAGCGGATGAGGTCCCGGGTCAAGCCCGGGATGACAGAAGCGAGGAGTCTTAATTTCCATTCCAGACGAAGAGTTTTATTTATGCCGAGATTCCGCGGTCAAGCCGCGGAATGACAAGGCGGAAAAAATGAAGCTTTGGACAGGATGAGCCCCCGGCGGGTTCTTACGAATGGAGTCGCCTTCGGCGACAAGTTCGGGAATAAATTGGGATTCCGACCCTTGTCGGAATGACAATAAGCCGGGAAGAAGTAAAACGTAAAGGAGCAAACAATGAAACGTCAGGATAAAGAAAGTCTGGTCGGTGCATTGAAGCAGGAACTTGATTCCGCAAAAGGCCTTTTCGTAGTCCAGAACGACGGCGTTGCCGTCAAGGACATGGAAAAACTCCGCCGCGAGCTCGCGCCCGCAGTGTCCATGTTCAGGGTCACGAAAAACCGCTTATTGCGAATCGCCCTCAAATCCACAACGTTCGAACCTGTTCAAGAGCTTTTGCACAAGCCGACCGCCGTCGTTTTCGCGACGGACCCGCTGGCCGCGACGAAAGTCCTTGCCAAATTCGCCGAAGCAAACCAGAAGCTGGTTCTTCTCGGCGGATTTATGGATTCGGAAATGATGGACGCGAGCGGAATAGTTCGCCTGTCGAAGCTTCCGTCTTTGAACGAAATCCGCGCGACTATCGCACGCATGCTGGTAGAGCCGGCAAGCAGGCTTGCGCGTGTTTCGAAAGAGTATGGAAATAAACAATAATTAAAGACCACCCCGGCGGCGAAGCCGCCACCCCTCCGCAGGAGGGGAACTAAATGAAAGGAAAAATAAAATGGCAAATATTGAAAAAATCGTAGAAGAACTTTCGAAGCTGTCCGTATTGGAAGCCGTCGAATTGTCGAAAAAGCTTGAAGAAGTTTGGGGCGTTTCCGCCGCCGCCGCCGTCGCTGTCGCCGCCGGTCCCGCCGGTCCCGCCGCCGACGTCAAGGACACTTTCGACGTCATACTGGCCGCCGCGGGCGAAAACAAGACCGCCGTCATCAAGGAAGTCCGCGCCATAACGGGGCTTGGACTTATCGAGTCCAAGACTTTCGTCGAGTCAGCGCCGAAACCGGTCAAGACCGGCGTCAAGAAGGAAGAAGCCGACGCGCTTAAGGCACAGCTTGAAGGCGCAGGCGCCAAGGTCGAAGTGAAGTAAGGACAACTTCCCCACAAACCCAATCCATAACAGGACGGGTTTGTGGGGACCCCTACCCCCGCGGTTGCGGGGGTGGCAAGACCACCCCGCCCCCCTTCGCCAAGGCTTCGGGCGGCACCCCGGAGCAGGAGGGGAACTTATGGGGTTTATTAAAAAGAGTGCAATAGAAATGGAAAGCTATTTTTATTGCATTTGATGCAAAAGAAATAAAAGGGGAGATGGGCTGATGGTCTTCCCGGGTTCGAAATAAAATCCGAACAAGAATTCATCGCGTGGTTAGTCCCCCCACCGAAAACCACTTTGTGGTTTTCGACTCCCCCGCAAGGGGGGAGTTGGGAAAAGGATAGGAACAATCTGAGATTCCGGCCTCCGCCGGAATGACGCGCGGAGAAGGGCTCTGCCGGGACGACAGGTTGTTTCCATATGAAAGATGGAGAAAATAAGATGGCGCTTAAATTCAGAAAATCGTTCGCTCACAGGACACTTGACCTTAAACTCCCGGACCTTATGAGCATGCAAATCGAATCGTATAAAGAATTCATTCAGGCCGACGTCCTGCCCGCCGCCCGCAAGAACAAGGGGCTTCAAGCCGTGTTCAGCCAGGTTTTCCCAATCAGCGACAACAACGGCGCCGCCGAGCTGGCATTCGTCGAATACAAGCTGGAAGAGCCCGTCTACACCATCGAAGAGTGCATCGCCCGCAATTTGACCTATGCTTCGCGTTTGAAATTAAAGCTCCGCATGACCCTGTGGGACATCGAACCGGAAACCGGAAAGAAGGCGCTTCGCGACATAAAAGACCAGGAAGTTTTCATGGGCGACCTTCCCATGATGACCGAGACCGGAACTTTCATTTTCAACGGCGCAGAGCGCGTCATCGTTTCGCAAATCCACCGCAGTCGCGGCGTCGTATTCGGCGAGGACGAGGGAACCGGCACCCTTTCCGACCGCAAAGTCCACACCGCCCGCATAATCCCGGAGCGCGGTTCATGGATTGACATGGACGAAATCCGCAACGTCATTTACGCGCGCATAGACCGCCGCCGCAAAATCCTTATGACGACATTTCTGCGCTGCATGCCGACCAAGGAAGACGAGGCGAAGTTCATGGAAAACCCGCGCGACGTTTCAATTCGCGGAATGAGCGACCAGGAAATCCTTGGCATATATTACAAGCCCGTTCTTCTGCGCGCCGACAAGGAACGCTTCATCGGCGATTTCGAGAACCTTAAACAGCTTGGGCAATTCCGCCTGAACTTCGACCTTTTGGACAAGGCCGGAAAGGTCATCGCCACGAAGACCGAAAACCTCAATCTGCGCAAGATAACCAAGCTTCAACAGATTTCGAAAGAATTCGCAATCGCCAAGGATTCCCTTGTCGGCGAATATATCTTCGACCCAATCATGAATGGCGACGAAGTCCTTTATCCCGCCGCGACCGAAATTACAGAGATGGTGCTTAAAGACATCCTAAAGCTCGGCGTGCAGAACATCAGCCTGGTATCCGTCGACCGATTCTATTACGGCGCCCATCTTCGCAACACCCTGGCCGAGGACAAGAACGCCACGCGCGACGCCGCGCTTATCGACATCTACAACGTCATGCGCCCCGGCGAGCGCCCGACCGTCGACGCCGCAGCCAACCTTTTCTCGCACTATGGCTTCGACAAGAACTACTACGACCTGTCCGAAGTCGGACGTTTCAAGATGAACACCCGCCTTAAAGTCGCAGAGCCCGCAGACCTTGAAAAGGAACGCCTGCTTACCAAGACCGACATAGTCCGCATAGTCGCCATGCTTTGCGCGATTACCGACGGCAAGGACAAGGTCGACGACGTCGACCATCTTTCCAACCGCCGCGTTCGAACGGTCGGCGAGCTTATGGGCGACCAGATTCGAATCGGAATGTCCCGCATCGAACGATTCGTCCGCGAGCAGCTGGCATCCGCAAACATCGCGTCGTCCACGCCGCAGGACATCATAAACGCGCGCCAGCTTGTCGCCGCCATTTCCGAATTCTTCGGTTCTTCGCCCCTGTCGCAGCTTTTGGAGCAGACCAATCCGCTGGCCGAAATCGAGCACAAGCGCCTTGTGTCCGCGCTTGGACCCGACGGACTTAACCGCGAGCGCGCAGGCCTTGACGTCCGCGACGTTCATCCCACCTATTACGGACGCATTTGCCCGATACAGGCGCCCGAAGGCCAGAACATCGGCCTTATAAACCATTTCTCCATCTATGCGCGCGTCAATAAATACGGCTTCATCGAGACCCCGTATTATGTCGTGAAAGGCGGGGCCGTGACCGACGAGCTTGTCTATCTTACCGCCGACGAAGAAGCGACCCGCAAAATCGCCCAGGGAAATTCCAAGCTGGACGACAAGCGCCGACTGGTCGACGAAAACGTCATCGCACGAGTGGACGAGGAATTCATCATGGTCCCGCGCGACGAAATCGACCTTATCGACGTGTCCACAAAGCAGGTCATATCCCTGGCAACCGGACTTATCCCGTTCCTTGAATCCGACGACGCAAACCGCGCCCTGATGGGTTCCAACATGCAGAAGCAGGGCGTGCCGCTGCTTCGTTCCGACGCGCCGCTGGTCGGCACAGGAATAGAGGGCGTCATCGCGCGCGACTCCAAATCCGCACTTGTCGCCGCTCATTCCGGCGCGGTCGAGCTGGTGGATGCGGAACGCATAGTCGTCAAGCGCCTCAACTCGCGCAATGTCGTCATGGGCGTCGATATCTACAACCTTAAAAAATTCGAACGCTCGAACAGCGACAAGCTTATCCACCAAAAGCCGCTGGTCAAGACCGGCGACCGCGTGAACGCCGGAGACGTCATAGCCGACGGGTCCTGCACCGAGCACGGCGAGCTGGCCCTTGGCCGAAACGTCGTCGTCGCATTCATGCCGTGGCGCGGATACAACTATGAAGACTCTATCGTCATATCAGAAAAAATATCGCGCGAGGACACCTTCACTTCATTGAAGATTTACAAGAAGGAAGTCCGCGCAAAGGACACCCAGCTTGGACAGGAATCCTTCACGCGCGACATTCCCAACGTCGGAGAGCACGCTTTGCGCAATCTGGACGAATCCGGCATAATCTACGTCGGAGCACATGTGAAGCCCGGCGACATTCTGGTCGGAAAGGTTTCGCCGAAGGCCGAGTCTTCGCCAACCCCGGAAGAAGATTTGCTTCGCGCCATTTTCGGCGAGAAGGCGCTTAACGTCCGCGACACTTCGCTGCGTATGGCGGCCGGAGAAGAGGGCGTCGTCGTCGGAGTCGACATTCTGACACGCCACGGCGTCATAAAAGACGAGCGCACCCAGATGATTGAGATGCAGAAAATCGCCAAGGTCAACAAGGCCCGCGAAGTCGAGCGCGAGATTCTGGAAAAAGGATATTCCGCGCAGGTGTTCCCGCTTGTTCTCGGCAAAATACTTGTATCCGGCGCAGGCTCCCTTAAACCGCACATGAACCGCAAGCTTACAGAGGGCGTTCTTGAAACAATCCGTCTGGGCGACATCAAGAAAATCGTCGTCAAGGATTCAGACACCCAGGAAAAGGTCGACGTCCTTAAAGAGCAGCATGTCATCGCCCTTAAAGAACTGGACGAGCGCAGCGACAATCTGGTCAAGAAAATCCAGGAAGGCAATTCCCTTACCGCGGGCGTCCTTAAAGAGGTCAAAGTCTATATCGCGCACAAGATGAAGCTTCAGCCCGGCGACAAGATGGCCGGCCGCCATGGAAACAAGGGCATCGTTTCCAACATCGTTCCCGTCGAATCCATGCCCCATCTTGCGGACGGAACGCCCGTCGACATAGTCCTCAATCCGCTGGGCGTGCCGTCGCGTATGAACATCGGGCAGATTCTTGAAACCCATCTTGGGTTCGCCAGCCGCGGTTTGGGCCAGCAAATCGACGAGATGGTCGAGAAGATTCGCGCAAAGCGCGCTTCCGCCGACGACCTTCGCACGAAACTTCGCAAGGTCTATGACGACAAGAACATCGCCGCGCAATTCGAAAAGATGACCAATGCGGAAATCATGCAGCAGGGCGAACTTCTGCGAAAGGGCGTGCCGATGGCGACCCCGTCGTTCGACGGAGCTTTGCCGGAAGAAATCCACAAGGTTCTGGAACAGGCCGGACTTCCCGAGTCGGGACAGGTCGACCTTTACGACGGCGTCACGGGCGACAAGTTCGCGCGGCCCGTCACGGTCGGAATCATCTATATGATGAAGCTGAAACACCTTGTCGACGAGAAGATTCACGCGAGAAGCACCGGGCACTATACCCTTATCACCCAGCAGCCGCTGAGCGGCCGCGCGAACATGGGCGGACAGCGTTTCGGTGAAATGGAGACCTGGGCCCTGGAAGCGCACGGCGCCGCGCACATCCTGAAAGAGATGCTGACGGTGAAGTCCGACGACATCACCGGACGCAACAAGATGTATGAGGCCGTCATAAGCGGTTCCACAGACATCAAGACCGGAATCCCCGAGGGCTTCAATGTTCTGACGCGCGAGCTTCGGGCAATCGGCCTCAACCTTGCGATGAAGAACCGCGAGAAGGTCCAGGAAGAGGAAGCAGAAGGAACACAGGAATAAAAAGACCACCCCGCTCTGCGGGCACCCCTCGCTACGGGGGGAACTTAAAAAAGGAGTTAGACATGAGCATGTTGCAGAAAATTTTCGGCCAAATCGAAACCAACGACCCGTTCGAAGCCCTGCGGATAACCGTAGCTTCGCCCGATGAAATAAAATCCTGGTCCTATGGCGAGGTCAAAAAGCCCGACACCATCGACTACCATTCCCTGCGCCCGGAACCCGAAGGCCTTTTCTGCCAGCAGATTTTCGGGCCGCAAAAAGACTATGAATGCGCCTGCGGAAAATACAAGCGCATAAAATTCCGCGGCGTAGTCTGCGAACGCTGCGGCGTCGAGGTCGGCGCCAGCTCGGTCCGCCGCGAACGCATGGGGCACATCAAGCTTATAACACCCGTCGTCCACAACTGGTTCATGCGCGAAGGAAAAATCGCAACACTGCTCAACAATATGCCGAACAAGAAGCTGGACCAGGTCATATCATACGACAACTATATCGTCGCCGAGCCCGGTCTGACCGACCTTCGTTTGTATGACGTCATTTCCGAGGACGACTACCAGAAGAAAATCGAAGAGTTCGGCGCCGATTCATTCCGCGTCGGTATCGGGGCCGAGGGCGTCCGCAACATCATCGCCGCCTTGGACATGGTCGAAGAGCGCAACCGCCTTCGCGCCGAGCTGGCCGACACAAAGTCCGACGTAAAGAGGCGTTCTTTGCAGAAACACCTGCGCCTGGTCGAGAATTTCGTCGCTTCCGGAGTCAATCCTTCCTGGATGATTATGGACACCATTCCCGTTCTGCCGCCGGAACTCCGCCCGCTGGTCCAGCTTGACGCCGGACACGTCGCGACTTCGGACCTTAACGATTTATACCGCCGCGTCATCATCCGCAACAACCGCCTCAAAAAACTTATAGAAATGCGCGCGCCGGAAATCATAGTCCGCAACGAAAAGCGCATGCTGCAAGAGGCCGTCGACGCCCTGTTCGACAACAGCCACAAGCCGCGCCCCATGGTTTCCCAGAACAAGCACGTTTTGAAATCCCTGTCCGATTCGCTGCGCGGAAAGTCGGGACGATTCCGCATGAACCTGCTTGGAAAGCGCGTCGACTATTCCGGCCGTTCGGTCATCGTTTCAGGCCCGACGCTTAGGCTGCACCAGGTCGGTCTTCCGAAAATCATGGCTTTGGAACTATTCCGCCTGTTCGTTTATGCCGAGCTTTTGGCCATGGACCACGCCAACACTTTGAAGACCGCCAAAAAGATGGTCGAAAACCAGGAAGCCATCGTTTGGGACATTCTTCAAAAGGTCATTTACCAGCATCCCGTCATCCTCAACCGCGCGCCGACTTTGCACAAGCTTTCGGTGCTGGCGTTCGAGCCTATCCTGGTCGAGGGAAAAGCCATACAGCTTCATCCGCTCGTCTGCAAGGGATTCAACGCAGACTTCGACGGCGACACCATGTCCGTCCATGTGCCGATTTCGCTCGAAGCGCAGCTGGAAGCCCGCACGCTTATGCTCGCGACAAACAACGTCCTTCACCCCGCCGACGGCGCGCCCGTCATAGTCCCTTCGCAGGACATGGTGCTTGGCGTCTATTACATATCGCTGGTCAACGGCGACTGGACCCAAAAGTCCCCGCGCTTCGCAAACATGGACGAAATCAAGATGGCTTTGCAGAACGAGGCCATCGAGCTCCATACCCCCATCATCGCGCGATTCAATGAAATCGACATGGACGGAAACGTCGCCATGAAGACCTTCAAGACCACCGCTGGCCGAATGATATTGGGCGAAATCCTTCCCAAAAAGCCAGGCATGAGCTTCGCGCTTGTGAACCAGGACATGAAGAAGGGCAAAATCGAAGAGCTTCTCGCATCGGCATACGAATTCTGCGGAGACAAGGACATGATTATCGTCGCAGACAAGCTTAAAAACATCGGGTTCGAGCAGGCCGCCAAATCTGGAATCTCCATCTCGCAGGACGACATCGTAATCCCCGAGGGAAAGGCCAAGCTTATCGAGGCCGCACGAAAGTCCGCCGGCGAAATCGAGGGACAATATCAGAACGGACTTATTTCCAACGGCGAGCGATACAATAAAGTCGTCGACCTTTGGCAGAAGACCACAGACAGCGTCGGCGCACTTTCGCTTGCCGCTATGGAAAAATCTTCGGCGCCAGGCAAATGGAACAGCATTTCCATGATGGCCGATTCCGGCGCGCGCGGCTCGCAGACCCAAATCCGCCAGCTGGCCGGAATGCGCGGAATGATGACGAAACCTTCCGGCGAAATCATCGAGGTGCCGATTATTTCCAACTTCAAGGAAGGCCTCAACGTGTCCGAATATTTCACCTCGACGCACGGCTCGCGCAAGGGTCTTTCCGACACAGCCATGAAGACCGCGGAAGCCGGTTATCTAACCCGCCGCCTGGTGTCGCTCGCCCAAAACATCGTCATAACCGAAACCGACTGCGGAACCACGGAATCCGTCATAGAGCGGCCTATACATGACGGCGCCACGATTGTGAAAACTTTGGGCAAGGTCGTCATGGGACGATTCGCCGCAGAAGACGTCAAGAACGCCGCGGGCGACGCCATCGTAAAACGCAACGAGCTTATAACAAAGCAAATCGCCAGCAAGATAGACGCCGCAGACCTTAAAGAAATAAAAGTCCGCAGCGTCCTTACCTGCGAATCCGAAGGCCTTTGCGCAAAGTGCTACGGCAGCGACCTTAGCAAGGGAACGCAAGTCCAAATCGGCGAGGGCGTCGGAATCATCGCCGCACAAGCCATCGGCGAACCCGGAACGCAGCTGACGCTTCGGACCTTCCACGTCGGCGGCGTCGCGGTAAGCAGCGGAGGAAACGAAGGATTCGTCGTCGCGCCAGTTGCCGGAAAGGCCGAATTCGAAAATGTCGGAATCGTCGTCAATTCGCGCGGCAAGAACATCGTCATGGGGCACAACGCATATGTCAAAATCGGCAATGCGCGCGTGAAATTGCCTTATTCTTCCGAAGTCGCAATCGTCGACGGCGCGATGGTCGAAAAGGGCGCGAAAATCGCAGAAACCGACCCGTATTCGCGCGTCATCCTGGCAGAAAAATCCGGAAAAGTCGCTTATCGCGACCTTATCGACAATATTTCCTACAAAGAAGAGGAAGATTCCGTATCCGGTATTTCAACCAAGAAAATCATCAACTGGAAGAACATAACCAAAAAATCCCTTAAACCAGGAATCGCCATTCTCGACGACGCCGGCGAAATCATAACCATGGGAAAGAACAAGCTCGAATACATGATGCCGATTTACGCCGTGCTCAATGTGTCCGACGGCGACGACATAAAGGCCGGCGACGTCATCGCCCGCATTCCCGTCGAAAACCAGAAGACAAAGGATATTACCGGAGGATTGCCGCGCGTCGAGGAGCTTCTCGAAGCGCGCAACCTTAAAAACCCGGCCGTTCTCGCCGACATCGACGGAGAAATCGAAATCGACGATTCGCACAAGTCGAAAATCATGGTTCGAATCCTTCCGGCCGACGCGGCCGAAAAACCCGTCGAATACATGATTCCAAAGGGCAGCAACATTCTGGTCAACAACGGCGACGTCATCAAGAAGGCCGATTTCATAGTCGGCGGAGACCCGGTGCCGGAAGACATCCTGCGCATTTCAGGACGCAAGGCTTTGGCCACTTACATGGTCGACCAGGTGCAGCAGGTCTATCGACTTCAAGGCGTGTCCATCAACAACAAGCACATGGAAATCATAATCCGCGAGATGATGCGAAAGGTCGAAATCATCGACCCGAAAGACACGACCTTCATGCACGGGCAGGAAGTGAACATCGGAACTTTGCGCGCGGAGAACAAGCGCGTCGCAAGCGATGGCAAAAAGCCCGCGCTTTACAAGCACCGCCTGATGGGAATTTCCAAATTGTCGCGGTCTTCGGACAGCTTCATTTCCAACGCCGCCTTCCAGGAGGTAACGCGCGTTCTTACCGACGCCGCAATCCGCGGGCAGGTCGACAGGCTTGAAGGCTTGAACGAAAATCTGATTGTGGGTCGGTTGATTCCGCTCGGCACCGGAACATATGTTCGCCGCGTGCGCGAGATTGCCGAGGCAGAGGAAGCGTCCGAGGTCGCCAAAATCGAGGAAGGCGTCCCGCAGCAGGGAACGCTGGACCTTTAAGCCAAATGAGTCGCCCCGAAAGGGGCGACAAGTTTTTAGGATAAATGCGCTTGCCTCGAGCCCTATAAAAAGGTAGATTATTGGGTATGGAGGCAATGGTATGAATATTGAGAACATCAAGAGCAATGTTGAGTATCTTGAAAAGCTATATCAAAAATTAGCAAAGATATTGCCTTCGTTTAAGATAACGGATGATAGGATATTGCCGTATGGGTTAAAGCCACATACCCGCTCCGTAAGCTGGCTGGTGGAGCAGGTCATTACTCAACAGACGAAATATAACAAGAGCAAACTTGGTTTGGACGAGGTGGACTTTGATATGCCTGATACATGTCTGCATGATTGCGTTATAAAATCCGGGGATAAAAAACTTTTCATAAATGTCAAAATTCATAATGTCGGCGGAAAAGAAAATAAAAACGATGTAACCGCAGTGGCTAAACTGTTCGCGCAATATACGGCGAACCCGGATTATGATATATTTTATGTTTGCATAGGAATCAGATTCGATGGATTGAATATTATTTTCGATAAGGATTACCTCAGAGTGTTCTCCGTGCAGTTCGTCCCGATATATGTGAACCCAACCAACGATAAGATACAGGCGTTTTATGAGCATAAACCGGAATATAGGAGCAGGAAGGAATTCTTGAACTTATTGAAATCGGAGTCCAGGAGCATAGTTTTGGGGTCTAAGAAATAATGCGTGATTATGTAAATAAAATTTTTAACGAAGATATGCTTGAAGGTGTTAGCAGAATTCCCGATAAATCAGTAGATTTGATAGTGACGGACCCTCCGTATTGTTTAGGTAAAGACTATGGCAACGATTCAGATAAAAAAGATCCGGAAGAGTATCTTGAATGGACATACAGGTGGATTGATGCTGTAATTCCCAAACTAAAAGAAAATGGGTGCTTGTATATATTTCTTACTTGGCGATATTCGCCGGAGATATTCTCATACATTAAGAAAAAAATGATAATGCTGAATGAAATCGTATGGGACAGGCGAGTGCCGAGCATGGGTGGAAGCACAAGGTCATTTTCATCTGTCCATGATACGATAGGTTTTTTTGCAAAGTCAAAAAATCATTATTTTGATTTGGATTCAATTAGGGTTCCTTATGATGAAGAAACCAAAAAGGCCAGGACCCGCTCGATTTTCGTTGGTAAAAAATGGTTGGAATTGGGGCATAATCCAAAAGATTTATGGTCTGTATCAAGGCTTCATCGCCAAGACCCGGAAAGAGAGGAACATCCAACTCAGAAGCCATTGGAAATAATAGACAGGATGGTGTTGGCCAGCTGCCCGCGCGGCGGACTTGTTTTGGACCCATTTATGGGAAGCGGGACAACCGCTATTTCATGCATAAAGAATGGCCGGAATTACGTGGGCTTTGAATTGAACGCCGAATATTGCGATACGATAAAAGATAGAATTGAAGATACTAAAAACAATTCCGCGAATATTTTTGATTGGCCCGAGCGGAAAGTGGCTTGAATTTTTACAATATCAAGCAAAAAATTGCTTATATATCGCCGGTTCATACTAAGCAATGATTTATACGATTTGGGATTCCCGCCTTCCGCCTATGTGCGGGGGTGGCGGGAAGGACGAGAAAAACCGGGGGAGTCAAGTCTTAAATTCGGGCTGAAAAATCGGGTCGAAAACGGGCGCGTTTTATGCTATAATATAGGCATGCCACGAATCGATTCTTCCGCTTCACTGCTCTATTGTCCCGCCGCCCTGCAAGAGGACAAAAGCCTTTATGAAGCCGCGCGAAAAATCGTTTATAAAGATTCCGGCCTTATGCCCAAAATAGTTTCCGACACAACTAAAATAAGCACCTTGCCGTTGGACGCCGTTTTTTATTATCCAATCATGACCAGCAACAAGCACTGGTGGCTGCACCTTGTCGACGCCGGCGACGTCAAGCTTGTCGACAAGCTTATCGTTTCCCCGGAATGCCAGCTGGCCGTCATCCGAAACGTCAGCGAGTTCGAATCGAAAAAGGCGGGCAAGAAAAATCTAAGCGTTGGCGAAGTCAATACCGCCAGCGCTTTTTTCAAAGTCGTTTCACAAAAGATAACTTGCATTCACGACATGATTGCGACAAGCGGAGGAACAGTTATGGTTCTTTTCGGCGGGCTTAACGAGGCGAAACTGGAAGCCGCGCTCCGCGACACGGGCAATCATTATTACGGCGTGATTGGGTCTTATTAATAAGACAAAAATTTCTGCTCAATTTTTCGAAGTGTCATTCGGCGTTCTATCCTCGAAAACGCGATTTCTCTAGAAATTTTTGAGTTTATTACTTGTCTATTATAGTAGACAAGTTTTTTTATTACCTGGATTGTCGGGTCAAGCCCGACAATGACAAGAGAGGGTCGGGCCCGGAATGACGAGTGAGGCTAGGATTGCGACCAGGTGGAATTTGGGATGGTTTTGGTCAGGAATTCATTCCAGGTTTTTAACTCCGTTTCGCTGGGCGGAAAATCGCGCGGCGCGCGGCCCGATGTTTTCGGTATTTCCTTCATCGCTTTTTCGTATCTTTCTTTTATCGAATCGTAGCTTTCCATATCGCCTACGCTTGTAAGCTCTAAGTAAATTTGCGCCAGGATTTTCGAATCGACCAGGGCGCTATGCGCGAATTCGCGTTCTTTCAGGCTTATCTCGAACCATTTCGCCAAGGCGTCCAATGAATACGACTTCGGGCCGAACACCCGGTTCCTTGCGATTATCAAGCTGTCTATCTGTTTTTCCTTCGGGATTTCGGGCAGGCCCGCATTGCGCAATTCATGGTTCAAAAACGGAAAGTCGAAGTCCTGGCCGTTATGCGCCACTATCTGCGAATTGCCGAAAAACTCAATCAATTTCGGCGCTATCTCCCGGAATTTCGGTTTGCCTTCCAAGGCGTGGTTCGAAATCTTATGCACTTCATAGGCTTCTTTCGGCACCAATTTCCCGTCGGGGTTTATAAGCTCGTGCACGTGGTTGCTCGTGATTTTTCCATCGACGATTTCCACCGCCGCGATTTCGATTATCTTGTCCCCGCCCCTATAATCGAAGCCCGTAGTTTCCGTATCAAAGCACACTATCCGCGACATAATTTCCCCTTTCATTCCATGCGTATTTGCATTATATTTATTCAGAAATAATAATGCAAATAGTTATTACCTGGATTCCAGCTTTCGCTGGAATGACGGGGTGGAGCCGGCGGTGCAGGATTTATTGGAATTTTTGAACGAGGGGCAGAGGCAGGCCGTGCTATCCACCGACGGGCCGCTGCTTGTATTAAGCGGCGCCGGCACCGGCAAGACCCGCGTGATTATCAACCGAATTGCTTACATTATGTATAAGGGATTTGCCGAGCCTGAGCAGATTCTTGCGATGACATTCGCTAATAAAGCCGCAGGCGAGATAAAAAAACGCCTAGGAGAGTTTCCCATTAAAGAAGGAGACGGATATAAAATCTGGGCTGGAACTTTCCATTCAATAGGATTGCGCTTGTTGCGCGAGAATTCCGCTTATACAGGTTTGAGGACCCCATTTGTAATATTGAACGACGACGACCAAAAGTTGGTCGTAAAAAATGTAATCAAAAATATGGGGCTTGATAAGGAAAATTACGACCCAGCGGTTATCATGGAAAAAATCGGGTCCATGAAAGACAAAATGAATACGAGTTTAGGTTCGGCGGATTTGGATAAAATACTTTACGCTTATCAGGCCGAATTGGAACGCATGAACGCCGTCGATTTCGGAGACCTTATTATCAAGCCAATTAAGATGTTAATCGACAATCCCGATATTCTTAAAAAATACCAGTCGCAATTCAAATATGTGATGGTGGACGAGTATCAGGACATCAACGCTTCGCAATACCAGCTTATGCGTCTGCTTGCGTCAGGGTCCGGCAATATCTGCTGCGTCGGCGACGACGACCAATCAATCTATTCATGGCGGGGTTCGGAAGTCAAAAATATTCTTGGTTTCCAAAAGGAATACAAAGATGCAAAAGTCATTAGGCTTGAAAAAAACTACCGCAGCACGCCCGAGATTCTGGGCGCGGCGAACAGCCTTATCAAAAACAACGAGGAACGACTTGGGAAGAATTTAGAGGCGACCAAAGACAGCGGCGACAAAGTGCAAGTCGTTCGCGTTTGGAACGATATTGCCGAGGCAGAGGGAATCGCAAATGCGATACAGGACATGGCGCGCGACGGAGAAAATTATTCCGACATAGCCATTCTTGTCAGAAGGGCTTCGCTTTTGAAAAAGTTCGAAGACGAATTCATCGCGCGAAAGATTCCATACAGGCTTATCGGCGACACAAAATTCTACGACCATACCGAAATCCGCGATGCAATCGCCTATGCGCGTCTGTTGGTTTATCCTTTCGACGATGTGTCTTTTGCGCGAATTTTCAACAAACCGAAAAGGGGCATGGGCGATGTCGCTTTGGGGCATGTAAGAGAATTCGCGCGCGCGAATCACATATCTTGTATGGATGCTTTGAATACGATGTCGTTGCCGCCGCGCATGGCCAAGGGCGCCGCGGACTTCGCCAAGATTTTTTCCGAAACCACAGCGCAAATGGACGATTTGACGCCGGACGAGGCTTTGCAAAAAATCCTCGACGGGTCGGGATATATCCAAATGTGGAAAGATTCCGTAGAATTGGACAAGGACGAACGGATGAAAAGAATCGCGGAATTGATACACGGCATCAAAGGCTATCCGTCGCTTGAAGCGTTCTTAGAGGAGGTCGCGCTTGCCATCAGTGACGACGAGGACGAGGCGAAAAGCGGCAATGTCGTTTCCATGATGACCATACATAAGGCCAAGGGACTTGAATTCAAGAACGTGTTTCTGCCAGCTTGGGAAGAGGGGATTTTTCCAGACAGACGCCCAGAAACCGATTTGGAAGAAGAGAGGCGGCTGGCTTATGTCGCGATAACACGCGCGATAAAAAGGCTGGTCATTTCATTCACGAACCAAAGATATATGTTCGTGGAAGACGGGCCGCCAAGGCCGGTGCCCCAATTGCAGAGTATTTTTATTGATGAAATAGACGGAGAATTTGTTGAGAGGGTGGGATTTTATAAAGGAAATAAACAATGGGCCCCGGCCTTCGCCGGGGTGACGAAACAGGACAGCGAAGTTGCGAAGAGGGCCGCGGCTATGAATACAAAATCCAATATGCAGGGAAAATTAGTGAGTCATGAGGAATTGGGGAAGGGCGTGCTTATCGAGCTTGACGGCGAGATTGCTACCGTCGCTTTCCGGGATGCAGGAATCAAAAAAGTCGATGTGCGGTTTTTGAGGTTTGAGTAGAACTTACGAGTTGCCGGGATTCCGCGGCGGGGCCGCGGGATGACAATTAAAGACCACCCCGCGCTTCGCGCACCCCTCCGCAGGAGGGGAACTTATTCCGCGCGCGTCATGAGGGGAACTTTTTTAATATGTGCAGGCGTTCGAGCCGGTTTTCGGGAAGCCGTAATCGCTGCACTTCTGCCGGCTTTTATTCATCGCGTCCGTCCAGTTCAGGCAGCTTTTTATATCGTTCTCGCGGCATTTAATCAATGAACTCAATTCGTAAGTTATTTTATTCGTCCAGACCGAATAGGCCGTCACGCTTTCGTCCGCGTGCGCGTCAGGGCACAGGAACGCGATTATCATGCCGCCCAATATGTTTATGAAGTGTTTCGTTTTGGCCATCGCTTTACCTTACGGGTTGAGTCGCCTTCGGCGACGCTGCTACTTTTTATGGGTGACCGGGATATTGCACAGGCCCGCCGCGACATTGCCGCCGAGGTCGATGCAAATCTGTTTGCTGGCTTCGTCGGGATTATTGAAGCAGCGGCCCTTATACCAAATTATTCCTTCCCCGGCGCTGTCGCAATCGAATTTATTCCGGATACATTTTTCCTGCACCCATGGGAAATTGTTCCTGAGGCACTGGTCGCGCGTCGGCGCTTTGCATATCACGCCCTGCGACGGGTTCCGCTCGGCCGGCGCTAGGGGCTCCGAAGCTTCGAAATTGCCGCAATAGTATTCGAACGATACGCAGAAATTCTTCGCATTCGCTTTCGCGTTCTTTTGGAATTCGTTCAAATTCCCTTCCTGGTCCGTCCAATACAGGCCCGCTTTTTCGCAATCCGCCTTCGTTATGATACATTTGCCGTCGACGCTGCCTTCCGGGAACCAATAGCCGCCGCGTTCCTTCTCGCAATACTCTATTTGCAGCGCGTGCTGCCGGTCCGCAAGCAAGGCTTCCAGCGCGTCGCTTCCATACACCGATTCGCAGCTGCGCTGTATGTCGCGGCAGGCTTCGATTGACGCAAGGCTGCCCGCTTTCGTGCCGGTGTCGTCGCCGGACGTGCCGGTTATTTTGCCCATTTCGCCCGCGTTCTTCACATTGCATTCGACAAGCTTCGTCAGGCAATTGTCCTTCACGTCCTCGACCTTTCGCGCCTGGGCCTGGACGATTTCCAACAATGCGCGGTTAAGCGCTTCTATCCATACCACGTCGTTCGCGTTTTCCTGCTCGCAACGTTTGAGCGAGTCGCCCGCGAAGACGCGCTTTTCATTCAGGAAGCCGACGAAGCGCGTGCTTTTATTCGCTTCCAAAATCGTCTGGCTGCCGCTGCCGAAGCTGAGCAGGCTGGTCAGGCCTTTCTGGTCGTCGGCGAAGTCCGGGTTATAAATCGGCTCGCCCTTTTGGTCTATGAATTTGCCCGTGAAGTCCAGGCATTTCACCCAATCCGCGCCGCAAACCGCGTCCGTTTGGAAATCCTTCAAGACATTCTGCAAGCAGTCTACCGCAGTTTGCGAATTCCGGTTTTCAAAGTCCGAGAGCCTTTCGTTCATCATCGCGAGGTTCGCCGCGCGGATTTTATCCTTCACCGCCTGGCGCATTTTATCCACGGCCGCCTGGAATTTCTGGCAATCCGAATCTATCGTAAGCGAATAGGCCGAAACAACCATCGCCACGTTCGAGCCCTTGCACGCGTCACGCGTCATCTGCTGGCACTGGCCGTTCACAGCCGTGAACAACGCGCGGCCGCGCACATTATCGCCCACCACGCCTTCCGTCGCGCCGCCGCCCCATATGTCGTCAACGTCCAGGTTGAACGACGACTGGCCGCCCAAATCAAAGCGCGATTTATTATTCGGGCCGCTTTTGCCGCCGCCAAGGCCGCCCAAGATGTCGTTCAATTTCTGCGCGTTCGCAGAAGTGTCTTCCCGGGCCGCCCTTTCGCCCTCGGTCGCGCTTGTGACGGCGTTCACTTCGTTCGCCGTCATTTGAATCATGTTCAGATTGAGCGCGCCGAAGTCCTGCAAGGCGTTCTCGGCCGATTCCAGGGCTTCGCGCTGCGCCGCCAAGTCCAGGTATTTATCCGAGCATATGCACTTCTTGTAAGTTTCGCTGGCCGCCGCGCAGAACTGGTCCATGCAGGCGCCGTATTGGTCGCGGCAGGCCGTATAATCGCTTCCCAGCGCTTCGGCGGCGCGGCCAAGGCGGTGGCTCGCCACCGCGACAGGCGCCGCGATTTTGCCCACTTGGCCGCGGACGTTCGCCGCGCGGCTTTGGTTCGCGGGCGAATTGTTTCTTGCGCTTCGCGACGCATTCACAGGATTCGGCCGAGACCCCGCGGCGGGGCCGCGGGGCGACAATTTTTGATTATTCGCCGTTGCGGAACGAGCGGACGCACTACGGGACAGGGCGGCGTTCCTATTAAGCGCGACCGCTTTCCGCGCCGCCAAATCGCGCGATTCCTTCGCCTGCTGGTTTTTGACGCCCTGGCCCGCGCGATTGTTTTCGACGGCCGTTTTTACGCCGCCGGTCGCGTCAGGCCTTGCGTCGGCGCCGCGCGACGATGTGGTCGACGCGCCAACGGAATGCGCGCAAAAGACAAGGGCCACAAAAATCGCAAAAACGAATTTGTTCATTGGTTAATTATAGCATATTTCGGGGTGGTTTTATAAGGATAAATACAATGGACCCCGGCGCTTCGCGCGTCGACGGAACCAACCAATCGAAGATTGGGGTTCCTGCTCGGACGGGAAAACATGACGTCGGTCATGTTTTCCTTTTCGTCCTCACCCCTCGCTACGGGGGGAACTTAATTTGGATTAATTGCCGAATTGCATGATGGCGCTGAATGTCGCTTCGCACGCGGTTTCGCCCCGCACCTTTGCAACCCCGTGGAATTTGTAAAGCGTCAATTTGTTCATTATTTGGTTCACTTCCAATTCCAGCACGTCGCCGGGAAGCACCATTCTCGTGAATTTGCAATTCTCTATCTTGGTAAAGTATCCCGCGCCCCTTTGGTCCGGAAATTTGTCCATCATCGCTTTCAACGCCACAAGGCACGCCGTTTGCGCCAATGCTTCGACCTGCAATACCCCGGGCATGACAGGGTTCCCCGGAAAATGTCCGCAGCACCAGAATTCGTCGTCCCGGACGTTATGCAACCCCGTGGCCGAGGTTTTCGTCATGTTCTTCGCCCCGTCCAACAGAAGCATCGTTCCGCGGTGCGGGATTATATCTTCGATTTCTTTGCGGGTTAGTGTTTTCGACATGGTGATAATTATAGTAATACGGGCGGGAAGTGCAAGTATTTTTTGTCCCCCCACCTGCGCCGGAGGCGCAGACTCCCCGCAAGGGGGGAGTTATTTTTTATTTATTGTTTTATGGAGCGGCGGAGGAAGGCCTGCATACGCAAAAAATCGTTCGCCGGAACCGCCGGAAAGCCCAGCATTTTCGAGCCCGCAGGGACGTCCTTGGTCGGGCAGGAATTCGTTCCGATTTCCGCGTCGTCGCCGACCGAGATTTTATTGACCGCGCCCGCCTGGCCGCCGAATTTCGCCCGGCTGCCGACAATCGTGCCGCCGGCAAAGCCGCTTTGGCCCGCCGCGAAGCATTCTTCGCCGAATACAACGTTGTGCCCAACCATAACAAGGCTGTCCAATTTCGTCCCGCTGCCAAGTATCGTATCCGCCATGACGCCCCTGTCCACCACGCTGTTCGCGCCTACGTCAATCCTGTCGCCCAGGACCACGCGGCCAAGGTGCGGTATCGGCATGTTTTTCCCGTCAACTATCGAATAGCCGAAGCCGTGTTTGCCGATGCTCGCGCCGTTCGCGATTTCGCAATCCGCGCCGCAGGTCGTATTCGCCACGTAAGCGTTCGGGCCGATTGTCGTCCCGCGGCCGATTATGCTGCGCCCGCCAATGTATGCGCAGGACTCTATTTCCACATCCGGCTCTATCGCGCAGCCGGACTCGATAACTACGTTCGGGCCGATGAAGACGGATTTTTTATCGCGGAAGAACACGCCCCTTGCGATTTTCGCGCTGCGGTCTATCCCGCGGCGCTTTTTCGGCGCGAATATGATTTCCATAATCTTTATAACATCGCGGCGCGGGCTGTCGGAAACCACAAGCGTCGCGCCCTTCGGCGCGTCTGCCGTCTGTTCGGGCTGCAAGAGGATGACCGACGCTTTCGTGTTTTTCAGGACTTCTATCGGAAGGATTTTGAACGCCGCGGAATTCCTTTCCGCCGAATAAAACGCCGCCTGGCCCGGCTTTGCGTCCGCTATCGGCGCGAGGCCCGTTATAATCGTATCGCGGTTGCCCCGGATTTCGAGGCCGAGCTTGTCCGCGATTTCGCCCGCGGTCAATTTCACCGAGGCTTTGGGCGCGAGAAAACGGGTCAGGAGTTTTTCGAGCATGTGCGTTCCTTTTTTATAAAGACCACCCCGGCGCTTCGCGCCACCCCTCCACAGGAGGGGAACTTTTTTATCAGAGCTGGTTCAGGCGGTCGGCGATGGTGAAAACGTCGTGCGTTATCGACATCCTTATCCGGCGGCCGCGCGAATCCGTAAATGTATAATCAAGCGGGTATTGCTTCAAGTCGGGCGCCGTTTCGAACAACTGCACGAATGGCGCCAGAAGTTTCGCCAAGTGCGCCGCGGATGTCCCGGAATAGCACTGGCTTTGCGCGCCCAGCATCGCGTCGCCCATCCAGCCGCCGCCGGTCATTTGCGTTATGTTCGCGCGCGAGATGGTGAGGCACCTTTCCGTGAATCTGAATCCCGTCGCGTCTTCACGCTCGAAATTCGCGACGTCCGAGTCCGAAAGCCCAGCCGCGCGGAACGCGTTCGCCATCGAGTTCATACAGCATTTCCGGCCCGCGTCCATAAGCGCCCTATGCGCCGGTATCAGCGCGCGGCCCGCTTCGCCCTGGGCAGGAACGCGGCGGTGCGCCCTTAATTCCGATATTATCCGGCACAGGCGGTTGTCTTCCACCGCGCGGTTCTGCGCTTCGCCCGAAACATCGACCGACGGCTTCGCGCGCCATATCCCGCATTCCTTTTCCGTCGCGAACGGGCAGCGCGACTTATCCGGCTTGCCGCATATATTGGTCGTTTTGTATTTCGCGTTCCCGGCCATCATATCCGCTATCGCCCGGTCGAAGGGGGATATTTTAACGGCCGCGGGCTGCAATTCGAAATCTTCATCGTCGTCGAATTCGATTTCCAGATTTATCGTAAGGTTTTCCGAAACCGCTATCGAAATCGGTTCGCCCGAACTCGACAGGTTGAGCGCTTGGATGGTTTCGTCCAATTCCGCCCGGGTCAATGCGTCGGGGATCTCTTCCTTTTTCTTCTTTTTCTTTTTGGTCTGGACCGGCGCAGGGTATTCCACTATGTCCAATTCGTTCCGGACTATCGTTCCGCCGCTGCGGTTCTTATAGCCGTATTTGTATTTGCCGCGCTTTTCCATTTCTTCCGCGTCGGTTTTCTTGCCGCCGGCGTAATTTTTATCGGCAAGCGCCGGGCCGGTTCCCAAGACGGCAATTATTCCTAGCAAAGATACAAGTTTAAGGTTCATGGCGTGGATGAGGTCCCCGGTCAAGCCGGGGATGACATTTCCTTATTTTATTTCACTTTCAGGTTGAACTTGGTGGCTTTCTTGTCGAGCGCCGCCACGATTTCATTCGTTATATCAAGGCCCGGCGCTTTGCTGACGACCCGCGTGAAGCGCGCGTCCATTATCAAGTCCAATCCCTTTTTCGCCGCCAATGCGTCGATGACAGGGTCCAGATGCTTTTCCTGGATTTCAAGCAAGGCCGCCTGGAACGCCGCGTCTATCGCCTGGGCCCTTTCCGCTATTTCCTTCTGGAATTCCGCGACCGTGCGCTGGTAGTCCACCACGCGCGCCTGCAAGGCTTCGCGCGACAATATCCCCTGCTGGGATTCTATCGATTTCTTTTCGGCTTCCAGCTTTTTCTGTTTCCTTTCAAGGTCCGCTTTCAGCTCAGATTCCAGGGATTCGCGCTGTTTCCGAAGGTCCGACAGGATTTTCGAATTCTTCTGTATGTCGTCCATTTTTACCACCGCGATTTTCAAATCCGCCGCGGATATGGCTATCGGCGACGCGTCGCTTACCGCAGCTTCCGCCGAGATGTTCCGCTTCGCGCTGCTGAGCGCGAAGACACCGATGCCCGCGGCTACAAGCGCGGCCGCCGCGGCTATCAGGACTATTTTTCTGCTTTTGGTCAAGGGTTTGTTTGGCATTGTAAGCTCCTTTTTAATTTGTTGGGTTTATTATAACAGGAATCAGGAAGTGGTGCAATAGGTAAAAATATAGCTTGATTCGGGGGCGGCTAAATCTTATCATTGACCTTAGAGAGTAGAGAGGGAAAATATGGCAAAATCAAAATTGTCCGTCAAGTCAGCGGAAAAAATCGCACCTTATAAAGAAGAAAAATGCGCCCCGGGCGCCGCGCCCGACGTCATCGAGTCCGATGCAGGAAAGGCCCAAAAAGCCCAGAAGGCCGCAAAGGGGTCGCGCAGGACGCGACTGCTTCTTCTTGCCGCGCTTGTCGCGTTCGCCGCCGCCGGCGCTTGGGTCGCGCTCAATTCCAACAAACCGGTATTTTCGCGCCAGGCCGCCGAGCATATCGCCGAAAAAGTCCAAGGCACCACCGCGCCTGTCGTAATCCGCCCGGAAATCGACACAAGGGTTGCAGTAGTCGCCAACGCCGTCGTTCTTTCCGACGAGCAGAAAGAGGAAAAAGCCCAAGAGTATATCATCGCAGGCGTCGATTTCCTTAAAGCAGGAAAGCCCGACTTGGCGCTTTCCGAATTCAATTCCGCAATCGCTTTATTCCCGGCTTTCGCGCCAGCCTATGTTTATCGCGGCGAGGCCCTTTTCATGAAGACCGACCTGGCCGGCGCTATGGATTCCTTTCTGGCCGCCATCAAGCTGGACGAGAACCTTTCGATGGCTTGGTTCGATTTGTCGGTGTTGCAAGTCAAGCTGGGCGACATGCCGTCCGCGATGGAGAGCATAAACGCCGCCATCGCCGCTTATACCGCTTATCCCGACGCCAACCAGAATATTTTCGCAGACGAGCTTTACCGCAAGCGCGCCCAGCTCAACCTTTGGAACAAGAATTTCAGCGACGCCATCCGCGACTATACCATGGCCAGCAGTTTCGCTAAAAATGTCGGGCGGCTCGATTTCCCGGACATAGCCGGACGCGCCGACGCCAAGATGGGAATGGGCGATTTCCAGGGCGCTGTCCGCGACTTCGACGAGGTCATCCGCAGCGTCGCTTCCGTCATAGGCCAGATGGACGACGAGGAGGAAAAAGCCGCGTCCGCGACCATCGCCATGGAAGCTTTCGAAAAGCGCGCCGCCATCAAATTGAAGCTGGGCGACCTTGATGGCGCGAAGGACGATTTGCGCGGCGCGATTCTATTGGCCGATGCCATTGGCGACGGGGAACGCCGCGACGCGTTAGAGACCGCGCTGGCGCAGTTGTAAGGACGAAAAATCCTAGCGGAAATTTTCGTTTTTGGTCTATAACGCCCACTACGCTTCGAAAAACCACCCGTCGCGGCAGCCATAAAGGCCAGACGCCGGGTGGTTTTTCTTGGTATTGGACGTTCTATCCTCAAAAACGCGTTTCCGCTAAGGATTTTTCGGGGTTATTTATAATCCATCCAAGACGCGACGCAGCTAATTATTTTTCGGGGTTATTGAGCGGCGGTGCCCGCACGCTTTAAGGAATTTTACAATGGACCCCGGACCGAGTCCGGGGTGACGAAACAGGAAATGTTTTCGACGGGGTGACTGGTGTGGATGAGGTTCCCGATTAAATCGGGGATGACAAAGACCACCCCGGCGCTTCGCGCCACCCCTCGCTATGGGGGGAACTTTTTTTATTACCTGGATGGTCGGATTTAACCCGACCATGACAACAGATGATGTTTTATTTCGAGCGGATGTTGTGGTTCGCGCGGATGGCGTATAAGGCGCGCGTAGCAGAATGATTGTAATCTTCGCCGACCAAGTTAAAGTATATGTCGGTGTAGTTTTCAATCGTTTTCTTCACGTCGTCTTCGCAAAGCTTCAACGTTTGCTGTTCGGGTTCCGTGCCTTCCGGAAGGCCTTTCAACATTCCGCGGACGACGCGGCGCACCGGTTCCTTATCCAAGCTGGCAGGGTCGCGGCCTTCCGCGAACGCTTTCTCGTATTCATCAGTCGCGATGAATCTGGACGAATCAGGAGTGAACATTTCGTCGCCCAGCGAGATGACTTCGCCGTCAAGGCCGGGTTCCAACTTCGTATCGACCAGTATTATGTTTTTGCTCAGCGCGTATTCGCACGCTTGGCCGTAAAGGTTCAGGGACAATTCCTCGATAGAACGCGCGTATTCGCCAAGGCCGCGTTCGGTCAAAATTTCCTTCGCTTGTTCCCTGGTCAAATTCTGGTCGTGGAGGCCCAATTCCGCTTTGGTGCTGGGAGTATATATATTGCCTTTCGGAAATTTCTGCCAGTTCGTCAGGCCCATGCCGACGTCGTGGCCCAAGACCATGCCGTTATTGTCCTTCTGGTATTTCTTCACGACGCTTCCCGTGAAGTAGCCGCGGACGATACATTCCAGCGGGAACATTTTCAGTTTCTTCACCAGGACCGCGCGGTTCTGCAACTGGCTTATGAACGGCGCCAATTCCTTTTTCGATTCCGCTATTCTTTCCATATTCGTATCCATCAAGTGGTTGTGGTCGGGCACCAAATTTTCCATCCAGAAGTTCGACATCTGGTTAAGCACTATCCCTTTGCCGGGGATTTGCGTTTCGAGGACGATGTCCAAGGCCGAGATGCGGTCCGTCGTCACGATGAGCAGATGCTGGTCGTCGAATTCGAAGGTTTCGCGGACTTTGCCCGTGTTCAATAATTTCAGCGGAAGAAAGGAATACTGGGAAGTGATTTGCGCTTTGGCCATTTTATGACTCCGTCATTTGTTGCACACGCTCTCTCGTTCCCTGTGTGGGATTATGGGGTGGGAATCAGGGAATGTCAAGGGAAAGTCCAGCCTTCGCCAATATGATGAATAAGGATAGGAACAATTTGAGATGCTGACCTTCGTCAGCATGACAGATGATTGGCGCACCCGGAAGGATTCGCTCGCCCTTGCGGGCTGCGCGGCATTCGTATTCGCCGCTTCGCGGCTGCGTTCGAACTGCGCCTTGCGGCTTGTTCTCACTAACTCGTTGTTGAACCCTGCCGCTTCGCGGCTGCCGGGTTCAAAAGCTATCGATTGCTTCAAAATTAAAATACCCCTTCAAGGGGTTTTTTAATTTTGGCGCACCCGGAAGGATTTGAACCCTCAGCCTTCTGATCCGTAGTCAGACGCTCTATCCAGTTGAGCTACGGGTGCAATTGTTTCCCCAATGGGCCGACCGATAACGGGTGGCCCATTGGGGGCCCCGGCCGCCTGCGGCGGCAGGAAATATGAATTATTCCGCGACGACGGAGACGATGGTGCGGCCGCCCGTGCTTTTCTTGAACTTAACATGGCCCGATGTAGTCGCGAATATCGTATGGTCTTTGCCCATTTTCACGTTAAGGCCAGGGTGCGCTTTCGTGCCCCTTTGGCGCACGATTATATTCCCGGGTATCACTTTCTGGAAGCCGCCTTTCTTTACCCCAAGTCTGCGGCCCGCAGAGTCGCGGCCGTTTGTAGTTGCGCTTCCGGCTTTCTTATGTGCCATTGTTTCTTCCTTTTTATTCGGCCGAGATTCCGCGGCGGGGCCGCGGAACGACAGCTAATTACGCTTTTATTTCTTTGATGCGGCAGATGGTCAGCAGCTGCTGGTGGCCGCGGGTTCTGCGGTAATTCTGGCGGCGCTTCTTCTTGAACACAAGGACTTTGTCCGCCTTGTCCTGCGCCACGATTTCCGCCACGACTTTCGCGCCCTTTATGAACGGGTCGCCGATTTTGTCCCCGGACAGCAGGACTTCCGTGAATTCCACGGATTTATCCGCGTCCAATTTTTCGACACGGACTATGTCGCCGACTTTCGCGCGGTATTGTTTCCCGCCGGTTTGGAATATTGCAAATGACATTTCGATTTCCTTATATTGAGATGGATAAGAATATAATGGGTTAGGCAAAATGTCAAGGTGAAATAATGCAATTTTTCATTGATTTGTGCGGGCGGATGGGTTAGGCTGGGCCACATGGAGAGGATGGGGAAAATTTTCGTTTTTATGGCTGCATTCGCCTTACTGGCGGCTGAGGTCCCTGGTCGCGCGGCTTATGGCCGCGCGCCTGGGATGACAATAGATAATTGCGCCGAGATTAAGGAATTGCCGGGGAAAATCAATGTGTCCGATGCCGTCGAGCTCGGCCTATGCCGAAGCAATTCAACCCGCGCGGCCTATGAATCCGCGCGCGGCGTCAAGTATCAAAAGTATCAGGCTTATTCCGGATATCTGCCGTCCGTCAATGCCGAGGCGCGCCGCCAATGGCGGAGCGACGAATATTTCGGTATACAAAACAACCCGACTTCCACCGCCGGACTTACCGCAAGCTGGCTTATATTCGACTTCGGCAAGCGCGAGTCCGACGTCGGTGCCGCAATCGCCGCCTGGAACGCCGCGGGTTTCGACTATGACGCGACAATCCAATCATTCGTCTATGACATCATCAGCGCATATTACACCGCGCTTATGGCCGCCGCAGATGAAAAGGTCAACCGCGACCTGGTCAAAGTCGCCGAGCAATCCTACAACACCGCCGCCAAAAAATTCAGCGCCGGAGTCGTCCCGAAAGCCGACAAGCTGAAAGCCGAGACACAGCTGGCGCAAAAGCGCGTCGACCTGCAACGCAGCGAGGGCGCCACCAAAATCGCGAACGGGCGTTTGCTTAACCTTATGTCATTCGACACAACTTCCGAGGTGAAGCTGGACGATTCCGTCCCAGAGCCCGTTCTGGAAGCGCGCGATGTCGAAAGCCTTATAGAAACCGCGCGCAACCTTCGGCCCGACCTGCGCGCCGCGCGCGAGAATGTAAATTCCGCGGATTATAAAATGTATTCTTCCTATTTGCGGAATCTGCCAAGCATTACCGCGGCCGCGTCCCAGGACTACGACGTCGACAACGACCTGAAATCTTCCAGCATTTCCCTGCGCGTATCCATGCCTTTATTCGCCGGATTTTCCAACTTCAACGCCACGCGGTTGGCGCGCGCCCAGCGCGACCAGTTCGAATACCGCGCGCGTTCGCTATCGAGCGCGGTCGGGCGCGAAGTTTGGGACGCTTTCCAGAATTACGGCACCGCGATTGCTGTTCTTGAATCCACGAAGTCCCTGCTGGCCAGTGCGCGCGAAAGCGAACGCGTCGTCAGCGGAATGTATAATGTCGGGCGCGCGACCATGCTGGACTGGCTTACCGCTCAATCCGACCTGGCGAGCGCGGAACGGCAGGCCGTTTATGCGCGATACGATTTGATAATCAAGAAGCATGCGCTGGCTTTGGCCATCGGAGAGGTGAGGGAATGACGGCGAAGAAGAAAAAAATAGCTGCCGGGATACCGCGGTCAAGCCGCGGTATGACAAAGGAGTCGCCTGCGGCGACGATTCCGCAAACAATGGACCCCGGCCTTCGCCGGGGCGACGAGAGCGCGAACGAAACCGCAAAGCCGAAGAAACGATTCAGGGTCAAGAAGAGGTGGGTGCTTGTCGCGGCGGTTGCGATTGCGGTTGCCATCGGATGGGCGGCGATTCCTTCCAAGAAAAAAGACGATGCCGCAAAATGGGTCAGCGCGCCGGTTTCCTTCGGACATATTTCCCAAGTTGTAACAGCTACCGGCGAGATTACGCCCGTCAACACCATAAACGTCGGAGCCCAAGTTTCCGGAATCATCGAAAAGATTCTTGTCGACTACAACGATGTCGTGGAAAAAGACCAAGTTCTGCTTGAAATCGACAAGTCCACCCTGCAGGCGTCTTTGGACGAGGCCGCCGCGCGCCTTAAACGCGCCGAGACCCAGCGCGACCTGGCCAAGGCAGACTATCAGCGCGACCGCAAACTTTATAACTCGGGCTTCATTGCGCGCGCCGAGCTGGACAAGAGCAAGGCGAACTATGAATCGCTTATTCAAGACTATAATTCCGCAAAGTCCCAATACGACCGCGCCGTCGCCAATCTTGGATACACAACCATTCGTTCGCCCGTTTCCGGCACCATCATCGCGCGCAAGGTCGACGAGGGGCAAACCGTATCCGCAAGCCTTCAAGCGCCGGACCTTTTCGTCGTCGCCGAAGACTTATCCAAAATGCAAATCGCCACCAGCATTTCCGAGGCCGACATCGGAGTCATAAAGCAAGGCCAAAAAGTTTCGTTCAGCGTCGACGCTTATCCCGCAAAAACTTTCGAGGGCTTCGTCCGCCAGGTGCGCCTGTCGCCTTCGATGACTCAGAATGTCGTCGTTTATACCGTTATCATCGACGTCGACAACGCCAGTCTTGAACTTATGCCCGGCATGACGGCCTTCGTCACGATTACCGTCAGCGAAAAAGACGATGTTTGGAAGGCGCCAAACAGCGCGTTCCTGGTGCGCGACCTGTCCAAAATTTCGGACGACGACCGCGTGGTATCCGGCGAGATGACCGCTAAGGACACCCTTGCGATTCTTCGCGAGGGGAAGGTCGTTCTTGTTCCCTTCAAGAAGGGAATGGTTACGAGCATAGAAACGGAAATTATCGCGGAGGGACTTCAAAAGGGCGACAGGATTATCACCGGAAAGGTCGGGCAGGCCGCCGCGAATTCTTCCGGCGGAGGGATGCCGAAGGGCAACCTTGGCGGGCCCGGCGGAGGCGGAGGAGGCGGTGGTGGGTTCGGCAGCAGAAGCGGGGCGCGATGACAAAAGACCACCCCGGCCGTTCCGGCCACCCCTCCGCAGGAGGGGAACTTAAAAAAATTGAGCCGGATGTCATTTTCATGCAGGGGGTCGACAAGGAATTCCCCCTGTATGGCGGCGGCGTTCAAAAAGTCCTTTTCGATATTTCTTTCCGCGTCAAGCCAGGAGAATTCGTCGCCATTATGGGGCCTTCGGGTTCCGGTAAATCAACCCTTATGAACATCATCGGCGCGCTGGACACCGCGACCAGCGGCCTATATAAGCTGTATGGTTTGCCCATCGAAGACATGGAGCCCGACGACCTGGCCGTCGCCAGAAACGAGCACATAGGTTTCGTTTTCCAAAGCTTCAATCTTCTGTCGAAGCGGAACGTCTTGGACAATGTCATGCTGCCAATCATGTATCGCGGCGTGTCATATGACGAGCGCGTGCGTTTGGCGCGCGAGATGTTGGAAATGGTCGGGCTTTCAAAATTCGAGCGCTATTTGCCGAACCAGCTTTCCGGCGGTATGCGGCAGCGCGTCGCCATTGCGCGCGCGCTTGCGGGTTCGCCGAAACTTATCCTCGCGGACGAGCCGACCGGCGCGCTCGATTCAAAAATGGGAAACGATATTCTGAAATTCTTCCAAAAATTAAACCGCGAGATGGGAATCACAATCGTCATGATTACCCACGAATTCGAAATCGCGCAATATGCCGGGCGGCTTATCCATATCAAGGACGGCGTCATTTCTTACGACGGCAAGATGCCCAAAAGCGCGAGGGAGATTAAATGAAAGACATAGCCAATATAAATAATAAAATTTACGAAGTCCGGGGACAGCAGGTCATGCTGGACAGCGACCTGGCGCGTATTTATAAGGTCGAGACCCGAGTATTAAATCAGGCCGTAAAGCGCAACATTCATAAATTTCCACCTGAGTTCAGGTTCCAATTGACGCAGGAAGAAAGGGATAACTTGATGTTCCAAATTGGAACATCAAGTTGGGATATGTCATCACAATTTGTGATCTCAAACCATAGAGGCCATAAATATCTGCCATTCGTGTTCACGGAACACGGCGTCGTCATGCTTGCTTCCGTGCTTAACAGCAAGACCGCCGTAGAGGTCAATATCGCAATCGTCAAGGCTTTCGTCGCCATGCGCCACTATGTC
>JAIRRC010000005.1 GCA_031256175.1 Rickettsiales bacterium | reverse complement strand
GGCGGTGGCATTTGTCGGCGGATTTTTCCGTGCATAAAAAACAAAAGCCGTCCGGATCGGCTAACATGGGCAACTTCTCGGCCTGTCGCGCCTCCAGCAATCCATTGAAGATTTTTTCATATTCCGGCCAATCGATTTTTCCGTCCTTATAATCGGCCAGCAATTCTTTCGAAGGCGTAAGTTCTGGCACATAAACATAGCGCGCGCCGAGCATTGCCGCAAGGTTCGTCCCGCCCGCCCACATCACGAAACGCGAAGCGCGCCACAACCGGATGTCGATAAGCCGCCGCACACCTGCCGCGCTTATGGTGTCCATAAACGCGCCTTCGTTTTTACCTGAAAAACCTATTGTAAATATCTTCCTCATCGGTATAATATTAATGCCAATAGATGCAATAAGCAATGGCAAAAAGGATAAGTGATGGATATAAAGATAGAGAAGGGAGCGATTAAGGATTTGCCCGATATACAAACGCTGAACAACAAGCTGTTCGGTTTGGAAATCGCGAACTTCGACCCCGACCTGATTCCGAACTGGCCGCTATCGGCCGAGGGCAAAGCTTATTTCAAGGATATGATTGAAAATAAATTCGTTCTTGTCGCGCGCGACGGCGGCCACATCATCGGATACTTCGCCGGCACAATCGGGCTCGACATGCCTATAACGAAAGGTCCGCTAGCCGAAATGGACAACACGTTCATAGAAGAAGATTATCGCGGTGGCGGAATCGGCCGGAAATTCTTCGACGTCTTTTTGGCGGAATGCAAAAAGCGCGGCGTGTATGCCATTCGAGTCAATGCTTCGTTCGCGAACAAGACGGCAATCGCGTTTTATGAAAAATTGGGTTTCAAGCCGAAAAACTTAACCTTGGATTTCAAGTTATGAAGGACTCCGGCATACAGATTCATCGCTTGCATAAAGGATTCGACAGGTTGCAATCGAAGCGCGGCTCGCCGAATCTTGACAGCATATACGGCGCGGGCTGCGTGTCAAATCCCGAAATTTGCTTTATATTCATGAACCCGACCGGGAAAAATGTTTCCGCCCATAAAACTTGGCGCGGCCTGAAAGCCCCCTGGATTGGAACGAAAAACACTTGGAAACTTCTTAATTCCGTCGGAGTTCTTTCAAACGATACACTGAAAGAAATCTTGGCGAAAAAGCCCGGCGACTGGACTTATGAATTCGCGGAAGAAGTTTATCGCGAAATCGCCGACAACAAAGTATATATAACTAACCTGGGCAAATGCACCAAAGAAGACGCCGCGCGCGTCCCGGATTCCGTCTTCCGCGAATATCTGGGATTGCTTGAACAGGAAATCGCCATAGTGCGGCCGAAGAAAATTATCACTTTCGGGAATCAGGTAAGTTCCCTGTTTTTGGGCAAACCGGTGAAAGTTTCGGAAATGCGGAAAAAATCGCTAACTAAAATCGTCGCTAACGAAAAGTTTCCGACCTTCCCGGTCTATTATCCGGTCGGGCAAGGCATGCGGAATATGCCGCTTGCAATCGAAGACATCCGCTTCGCGATTAAGCGCTGAATATTTCCAACGTTTCCAGTTCGGCGGGATAATGCACTGCATCGCAGATGTAAATATCCCAGGACCTTTCCGAATGGCTTCTCTTGAATCCGTATTTTTTCGCGACAGCGATGGACGCGGCGTTTTTCGGGTCTATGCAAACGCTTTTTTGGAATCCCTTCGAATTGTCGAACCTGATTTTCGCGATGTATTTCGAATACCCCCGCCCGCGGTATTTCGGAAATATACATTGCTCTAAGAAATTGACGCCGCCGGCATTGCCGATGTCGCTATGGTCGCGGAAATCCAAAAAGCAGCATCCAATCCATTCGCCGGATTCGTCCAGCAGAACCCAGCCATTAATCTTATCCCAATGCTTCGATAGATAGTCCGCATCGCAAAAGTCTTCCTTGCGGAATTCGGGTTGCGCCAACCTTTCCCAAGTGCCCAAGTCTTCAAGCTTGAACTCGCGATAAAACACCTTCATTCTTCCATCACCTTTTGTATATACATCAAGTCTATCAAACTATCATCTTTGCGGCCCAGGCTGAAATTTCGGCGCTTGGGTCGGTTATGACAAGTTCCTGCCATTGCCCAGTTTTTTGGAAATAATCGGCCGTCCAGCCGGGCGTGCATACGCTTGAAAATTCCGCGCTTTTGAAAAATTCCGGCAGCGTCCATTTCGACCTGCTAGCGCCGCGCTTGGTCAGAACGCGCTTGTCGGAATATTCAAGCGTCCCGTATCGCCTGTCTTTCGGCATGAACAGCCAGTTGTTGTCGTCCGAGAAAAAGCTTTCCGGCGCTTCGTTCTTCGAATGCGGATGCCAAGGGCATATTTTCGCGATGTCTTTCGTTCCCTTGATAATGTCGCCGACTTCCATGAAGCCGTAAATTATATGCCGCCCTTCCCTGTCGGACTTGTCGAATTGAAGCGTGCCGTCGGCCAACGCCAGGGTCTGCCGGAACCATCCGAAGAACAGGAACAAATCGCCGATACCGATGCCCGCGTTCCGAAGATGCGTAAGCGCCGCGGCCTGCTGGCCGAACGCCGGGCGCCAATCCGCCGGGCAACTATTCATGCAGTCGTTGCGAATATCAGGGTCAAGGTGGCAAAATTCGCCGCCGTCGAAATCCGGATTCAGTTCCTTGATTATTTGCCAATATGTTTTTCCAGCATATGAAATATCGGAATACTTCCGTCCGCTGTCCGGGTCGGGAATCGGCAGCGATAATAAAGTTCCGTCAGGCAGAATCGGATTTGCCATTTTTCCCGCGCTTGAATCGAAACCTTTGCGGCTGAGGATGATTTTCATTTCGCACCCGTTACGGCCGCGAGAAGAATTTTGCGGTTTGCAGGACAAACGACATATTGCGGTTCGGCGCCGGTTGCTTTTTTAATCTTGGAACAAAACGTCTTGTTCGCTTTTTCCAATTCCTCGAATTTCGGCCGCCATTCGGAGAGATACCAGTCGATGTCCTCCGGCGCGATGCCGGACGCAACGCCGCCAAGGAAATTGAA
>JAIRRC010000032.1 GCA_031256175.1 Rickettsiales bacterium | reverse complement strand
AACTCCGCCGGCTGGCTGTATTGCGCAAGGAATATTTGGAACGGCTCTATCTTCCATTCATGCCCCGGGATGATGTTCCAGAAATTTCCGGGGCCGGTGCTTTGCCCGAACTGGAACCCGGCCTGGTTGTCGAAGCACAGGAAGAACGGATTTTCCGTCGCCGCCGCCGGCGCCGCCATAAAAATCATAAAGAGCAAAACCAAATATTTCTTCATTCATTTTCCCCTTAGAAATTCCAATGAATACCAAGACCGAATCCGTCCAGGCCGTTGTTCATCTCGGTCAAATGCCCGTTCGAATAATGAAGCGCGACCAGTTCGGCGCCGAACCTTTCGAACCTGTATCCGATGAAGAACCTTTCGCCGAACATGAATTGCGAGCCTACGAACCCGCGTCCGAACTCCTTTATGAAAGGCCCGATTCCAAGGCCGGTATAAAACCCGCCGATGTCGAGCAAGGACACGTCCTGGCTAAGCCCCAAAACCATCTGCGATATGTCCTGCGTCGTTTCTTCCCTTCGGATTTTGACGGACCTGTGGTATCCGCTTTGCGGCACCGCCTGGTAATTCGTCCTGCCGTTTATGTATCCGGCGTGGATGTTCCGCCGCCCGGGCAGCCGGAAGAAGGAATTCGGCTGCGAATAGCTTGCCATATAGTTCTGGACCTTCGGGTCGTATTGGTCGATGAAGGCCACGGCGTCGAATTTGATTGAATTCCTAAACCCGCCCAGCATTGGATTTTCCGCGCGGATTGCGCCCGGCGCGACAAGGGCGGCGAACAGCAGAAATGCTTTCTTGGACATAAGAAAGGATACCATTTTCGGCGAATTTTTCCCCTAGGATAGGGTTCATAATTTAACTTGCTTTTTCATGGAATATGGTCCTAGAATATACTTAGGTAAAACTCAAAAAGGAGACACCTGATGAAAAAACTTATAACAACTTCGATGATGGTAGTGCTTGCGTCCGGCGCGTATGCGGCCGACGTTAATCCGTATGCTTCGGCCAAGCTGAATCTCGGCTCGGCGAAGATGGTTTCGGAAATGGGCCCGCTTACCGCCAAAGGCGACAGCGCGATGATATACGGCGGTTCGGTCGCGGCCGGCGCCAGCGTCGGACTTAACGACATGTTCGCGGTCCGCGTTGAAGCCGAAGCCGGTCTGAACTATTCCAAGATGGGAAGCGGCATGGGCTTCGACGCCAATGTCATGAATCCGACCATCGGCGGAAACGTCTATCTTGACTGGAAGGCGACCAAGGAAATCACCCCCTATGTCGGCGCCGGATTGGCGTATGGCTTCGTGGGCACGAAAATGGCCGATGTCGACGACAGCTATGATTGGAGCAACCAGGGCGGCATGAACTACAACTTCGGTCTGGGCGTGGCTTATGCCATGAACAAGAACCTGTCCGTCGACCTTGGCGCGCGCTATGTCAACCAGATTGTCGACGAGGAAGACCTGGGCTTCGTAACGACGAAAGTGTATATGGAATCCTACGTTGTGTCGCTTGGCGCAAGGTATGCGTTCTAATAGGCTTTGGCCTATGCGAAAATCCCCCGTTGACGGGGGATTTTTTTTTATCTATAATGCACGCATGAAAAGACTTGCACTGATTTTTACGACGCTGGCGGTTATGGGATGCGGTGCCAATTATTCCAGCCCGCCGCGCAGCGTGTGGGATAGTTTATTGCGCGGCGCGTCGTTCGGCATGATGTCCGAAACGGCCAAGGTCGCGAAACGCCCGCTTTACCTCGAAAGCGGCGGAAAGGTCCTTCACCCGGACAAGGCCGCCGACTATATGTCCAAAATCGAATTCGAACTGAACGAGAATTTGCGCCAGCCGGGCATCCAGACCCAGCGCGTCGGCCGCGATATTTTGGTCGTCGTCATGCGCGACGTCTTCATCCAATACGACGCGCCGGACATATCGGCTGGGGGCGCCGAGGTTTTAAGCAAGCTGTCGAAAGTTTTGAAGGCCTATCACATGACCTTCATCGAAATAACTGGCTATTCCGACAATTCGCCCAATGTGGAGCTTAACCAGTCGCTAAGCTTCGACATGGCCGAGCGTGTGGCGGTCTTCATGGCGCAGAACAAGGTGAACACCTATCGGATGTTCGTCCAGGGGCGCGGCGCCAGCAGGCCCATCGCCGAACAGGATACCGAAGCGGGCCGCCGCGTGAACAGGCGCGTTGAAATCCGCATTTCCCCCGCCCTTTAATCGCTGTCATTCCGGCGGAGGCCGGAATCACTGCCCGGGCTTCGCACGGGCAGTGCGTCGCAGACCTGAATGCGGCCTTTTGGCCGCAGGTTCGTTTGGAACAAAAGGATATGTTTATGTTGTTTGATTTCCTTAAAAAGAATTTCGAATTGGTTTTGTTTTCGGCGGCGATAGTCGCGCTTGCCGCGTTCCTGCGTTTTTCAGGCGCCGCGGACGTGCAGCCTTTGGAATTTTTCTCGGCGCTGGTATCCGTCGCGGCGCGGCCGCTTTTGAAGCGCGAGTCCCCGGCGGGAATCGTCCTGTCCATAATCGCCAACATCGCGTTCCTGTTTTATTTCGCGGGAATGGGTCTTTTGGGTCTTGTGGCGCTTAACGTGGTCTTCCTGACCTTGAATTCCATCGCGCTTTATTTCTGGCTGGTGCCGGACCCGAAGACGAAAAGGATAATCCGCCCGACTTTCATAAACCCGCTTTGGTGGCCGGGGATAATAATCCTTGCGGGCGCGGTCGTCGCGGTTGGGGCCGTGATGAACGGCCTGGTCGGCGCGCTTGATTATTTCGCCTTCGCGGGCGGCGCGGTCGGATTGTTCCTTTTGACGCGGAAGAAAATAGACTGCTGGGCGGCGTTGATGGCGACAAGCATGACCAATGCCGCGCTGTTCTGGCTTACCGGTTCTTATGTCATGCTGGCGGCGACCTTCATATTCGCATACAACGACATCACGGCCTTCATGCTTTGGCGCCGCGAAGCCAAATAATGTATTGACAACCTGTATATACGTAATTAGGGGCGGTTTTCCGCGGCTATCTCGGCCTTTGTGCACCAGGGATTGCGCTTTCCGCCGCTGTAAGGGACGGCGTGTCCTTCCTTTATCATCTGTTCGCCGACATCGCCGTCTTCGTTCAGGACATACGCGTCGATTCGGCCTTGGTATTTGTCGTCCTTTATGTCGGTAAGGCGGACCTTGCCGCCGACCGGTATGATTTCGCCAAGCCTGTCGCGCGACGCGATTGCCAGCTTTCTTTCCCGCTCGCATTCCCCGGACATTTCCGGCGCGTCGTTGTTCATGAAGCGGATTTTAGTCCGGATAACCGCGCCGTTCGCAAGCTCTACATACGCCCAGAACGTGTCGCCGTCGATTATATAGTCGACCAGCGCGGGCAGCGGCGGCAGTTCCGCCTTCGGCTGCTTTATTTTGAGCGCCTGCGCCGTTCCCGTCGTCAACAATGCGATTAAAGCGATTATCGAAGTTTTCATGCTTGAATATTAACGAAATTGATTTATAATTCCAGCGAATTAAATCAGGGCATGAAAATGGCGTATCCGAAAACCGAACCAAAGGCCGACTTCCCGCGTCTGGAACAGGAAATCCTGAAACTCTGGCGCGATAACGGCACATTCCATAAATCCCTGGCCGCTACGGCCAAGGGCGCGCCCTTCAATTTCTACGACGGGCCGCCGTTCGCGAACGCGCTTCCGCACTGGGGCCACATGGGCGTGTCCGCCGTCAAAGACATGGTGTGCCGCTATCAGACCATGCGCGGGCGCCATGTGGTGCGCGAACTGGGCTGGGACTGCCACGGCATGCCCGCCGAAAATTATGTGGAAAAAATCGAAAAGAAAGACGCGAAAACCATAGTCGCCGAAAAAGGCATAGCGGAATTCTGCGACATGTGCCGCGGCGGCGTCATGAAGTATTCGAACGAATGGCTGGAATACATCGACCGCATGGGCCGCTGGGTCGAAAGCGGAAACGGCAAGGGCTATATGACCCTGGACAGGAATTATATGGAGTCCGTAATCTGGGCGGTGAAAACGCTTCACGACAAAGGCCTGTTATACCGCGACTTCCGCGTGAATCCGTATGACTGGAAGCTTGGCACCACGCTTTCCAATTCCGAAGCCTCGCAGGATTATCGGACGATTCAGGACGAGGCCGTAAGCGTCTGGTTCGAACTTCTTGACGGCCGCCGCATGGTCGCTTGGACGACGACGCCCTGGACATTGCCCGCGAATTCCGCGCTTGCCGTGAACAAAGGCATGAAATATTTGCAGCTGAAACTTGACGGCCATGTATATGTTGTCGCGGCGTCGCGCGTCAAGGCTTATGAAAAAGTTTTCGCCGCCGCGGAAAATTTGGGCGAAATTTCCGGCGCCGATTTGGTCGGGCAAAAATATGCCCCGTTGTTCGATTTTTATAAGGACAAGATTCCGTTCGCCGTTATCGCCGCGGATTATGTTTCGGATTCCGACGGAACCGGAATAGTGCACATCGCGCCCGCTTTCGGCGAAGACGATTTCTGGGCGGTCAAAAATATCGACCAGCATTTCCCGGTTATAGTTAATGTCGACGACTTCGGAAATTTCGACGAAAGCGTCAAGGGTTTTGCGGGCATGAACATATTCGAAGCGAATCCGAAAATAATTTCCGCGCTGAAAGATTCCGGCCGTTTGGTCAAGCGCGAATCCTATTCTCATTCCTATCCCTACGGCGACCGGTCGAAGGAAAAGCTGATTTACCGCGCGACCGAATCCTGGTATATCGACGTGCCGAAAGTCCGCGCGCAGCTGATAGAGAACAATAAAAAAGTCCGCTGGACCAGCGCGGGCGAACGCTTCGCCAAATGGATAGAGAACGCGCGCCCGTGGAGCATTTCGCGCAACCGCTACTGGGGCACCCCGCTTCCGATTTGGGTTAAGGGAAAAGAATATAAGATTTTCGGCGGCATAGCCGAGATGGAGGAATTCTTCGGAAAAAAAATCGACGACCTTCACCGCCCGACCTTGGACAAGCTTGAAAAGGACGGATGGAAAAGAATCCCCGATGTCCTGGACTGCTGGGTCGAAAGCGGCAGCATGCCCTTCGCGTCGCTTCATTATCCGTTCGAAAACGCGGATAGGTTCAAGAACGAATTCCCGGCCGACTATATCGTCGAAGGCCAGGACCAGACGCGCGGATGGTTTTACACCCTGATGGTTTTGGCGACCGCGCTGTTCGGCGAGCCGGCCTTCAAGGTCGTCGGCGTCAACGGCATGATTGTCGACGAGCATAAGAAGAAGCTTTCGAAATCCGTCGGCAATTATGTCGACCCGAAAAGCATGATAGAAAAATACGGCGCCGACGCGATACGGCTTTATATCCTTGGCTCGAACTTCATGAAGACCGAACCGGTCGGCATCGACATCGACGGGAATGTTTTCTTGGAGCCGATAAAAACGATTCTGGTGCCGCTTTGGAACGCTTGCCATTTCTTCACGACATACGCCAACGCCGCGAATATAACGGCGGCCAAGCCCGCGCCCGCGAACGATTTGGATGAATATATAATCTCCAAATTGGCGTCGCTTGAACAGGTGGTGCGCGAATCCTTGGACGGATACCAGGCCGACGTCGCCGTCAGGGAAGCCGCGAAATTCATGGAAACCCTTAACAACTGGTATGTGCGCCTGTCGCGCGAGCGTTTCTGGAACGAGGACAAGTCCGCGTTCGACGTCCTGCATTTCGTATTGAAGAATTTCTGCCGCATAATCGCGCCCTTCGCGCCCTTCGCGTCGGACCATATATACAGGAATCTTACGGGCGAGGAATCAGTCCATCTTTCCGGCTGGCCCGAATTGCCCGCGGCGGCCTTTGCCGGCGCGCGCGAAATGGACATGGTTCGCGACATCGTTTCGGTCGGAAAAAATCTGCGCGAGAAATACGGGCTGCGGAATAGATTGCCTTTGAACAAAATCACAATCGCGGGCGCCGCGCCGGAATATCTTGATATAATAAAGGACGAACTGAACGTCAAGGAAGTCGCCTTGCGGAAAGACGTCGCGGCGGTCGCGGATTCGTTCGTGTATCTTATAACTCCGAAAATCGGCGCGCGTCTTGGCGCCAAATTGAAGGATATAATCGCGGCTTCGAAAGAGCCGGGCTTCGACCCGAAGGCGAACGGATTGCTTCCGGACGAATTCGAAATGCGTCTTAATGTTAAGCCTGGAATCACAGGCGCGGCTTTGCCGGATAATACGGCGGTCGTCGTCATCGACACGGACATCACGCCGGAACTTGCGGCCGAAGGCCTTATGCGCGACGCGCTGCGCTTCATCCAGGATTCGCGCAAAGCCGCGGGCCTGGACGTGTCCGACAGGATAGTTCTGACATATTCGGCCGATGACGAATTGGCCGCGGCCATCGAAACCCATCGCGATAAAATCATAAAGGACGCGCTTGCGACAGAAATGAAGCGCGGGCAGGGCGGCGCTTATCAAACCGAAATCGAAGGCCGTAAATTTTCGATTGATATAAGAAAATGATGTGTTAATATTCTGTCCGATGGTTGTGTAGCTCAGTTGGTTAGAGCACTTCGTTCACATCGAAGGGGTCGTAAGTTCGAGTCTTATCACAACCACCAATTTTTTTAGGATTCGCATATGAAAAAATTCTTATTGTTCATTTTGATGTCGGCGTGCTTTATAAATTCCGGCCATGCTTTCTGGTTCGATGGAAAATATCATCGGACGACCGCGCGCGGCCATTACGTCAATAGAACGAAAGCGACCTTCGGCGAAATCGGCGACTGGGTTCAGCTTATCATACCGGGCTCGGCGCTGGTGTATTCGACCGCAATCGGCGATTGGCAGGGCAACGGCCAGCTGGCGCTTTCCTATACCGCGACTTGGGCCGCGACGTCGGTCCTTAAATTCTATGTCGACGAAGAGCGTCCAAGCCAGCTTGACAGCGCGCCGCACGGGCGTTCGTTCCCGTCGGGCCACACTTCCAGCGCTTTCGCCGGCGCCGCCTATTGGCAGCGCAGATACGGCTGGTATGTCGGCGCGCCGATGTATGCGGCGGCTTCGTTTGTCGGATACTCGCGCGTCGCGACCAAAATGCACAACTGGACCGACGTCGCCGCGGGCGCCGCGCTGGGCATAGGCTTCAATTGCCTTTTCACAAGCCGATACAATGACGCCGCCACCCAGGTTTCAATCGACCCGGTGGAAGGCGGCGCCTATCTTAAATTCAGAACTTTGTTCTAAATTATTTCTTTTCCCTAAGCTTGCCCCATCCGACGGCCACTTCCTCGCCGTTGCGATTCTCGCGCGTTAGGACGACTTTGGAATTGTTCATCTCGTCCGCGGTGATTCCTGTTATAAGAAAGCTCATCCTGACTTGGCCTTTCTTGTCGGTTTGAAGCGTCGGGGTGTTCACGTTCTGGTTCACCTTCTCGCAGCTTGCAATCCATTCCGCGCGTTTCGCCATCCGTTCCTTTTTCGTCTTTCCGTCCTTGCCCGCCGCGTCGCAGGTTTTCTTTTCGTCGCAGTTGGTCAGGTCGTAGACCACGACCGCAAAGTCGCTGCCGGGACGCAAATCGCGCAGATTGACGTGCATGCGGAGCCCCGTGTCCCGTTCGGAAAAAGCGATGGTTCCGATTTCGGTCCGTTTTTCCGCGCTCTTCATGAACATGCGCGCCCGGATTTTCGAGGTGTTTTCCTCTTCCATATTGATGGACCCGTAGTCGTCGCCCAGGCTGCCCGACTTGCCGCATCCGCCCGCCGTCGCCGCAAAGGCCGCGACAAGCGCCAGCATGGAAAGTTTTTTGATATGGTTTTTCATGACATTCTCCTTTTTGTTTGATGCGGTCATTGTATCGCACTTTTTGCGATTTTTCGTTAGGAGGCTATCCCTAGTTTTTCAACCGGACATCGATTGGCGTTTCGATGGAGCGGAAACTTCTGTCGATTTTTATGTTCTGAGTCGCGACAAGCCTGTCTTGCCCGACGAAAATTTCCAATCTGTAATCGCCGTATTTCAGTCCGTCGAACAGGAACGCGCCGTCTTCGTCGGCGATTTTGACGGCCGCGCTTGCGCCCAGTTCGTCCTTCACGTAAATCTTGTATCTGACGCCGGGCGCGGTGCCGGTCAGGATGCCTTCGATTCCGCCCAGGCGGTGGAACGGGATTTCGACAAGGCGCGCGGTGCCCGGCCGCAGGACAAGTTTCTTTTGCGTCCATTCCGGCGTAAGCGCGATGTCGTCCACGTCTTGCTCGTCTATGGTCATGATGGTTTTTTGATACGGCTCCAAATTCACGATAAGTGCGCCGCCGTCCTCGTCGGTGGACGCGGGCTGCTGGACGCCGCCGACGATTATCTTCGCGTTTTTGACGGGCGCGCCGCTTTCGTCGACCGCGCGCGCGTATATGGCGCCATAGTTCGCCATCTGCGTTTCCGAATTCATGAATGGCGCGTATCTGTCCGGAACTTTGCCGAAGCTTGCGTTGTAAGTCAGGCCGAACGAAATGTTCCGGTCGGTGTCCATAGTCGCCGACGCTTGCAGCCCGCCGAAGGGAAATATGCGGCCGATTCCGATTGTGCCGGAATCCAAATCGCGCGCGTCCATATAGTTCGAGCGGCAGTCGTGGTTCCAGCTTGCGTTTATGAAAGTGTTGCGGTTCCACCGGTATTCCGAAAAGCCGCCGTAGCTTCGCCAATAGTTGTCGGGCTGGGTCTGGTATCTTGCGCGCGCGAAGATTCTGAACCTTCCGAACGTCGCCTGCGTCAGGGATTCGACGTGGTTCTCGACGCTTCCGGCGTTGTCCCGCCAGACATTCTCGAACGTCTGGTTGTAATGGCGCAGAAAGTTCGGCGACATTCGCGCGCGGACTTCGCGGACCGGAAAATCGTTCTGCAAATACGACGCGTAATACGGGATGTTCGCGAATGGAATCCATCCGGTAAGGCGGCCTTCGAACAAATCGTTCAGATATTTTCCCTGGTAGTGCGAAATCGGCGCGCGGGTTTCGCCGTAGTATTCGTATCGCGCGAAAACGTCGCCGATATGGATGTTGCCTTGCGCGTCCGCATGGTGCCCGATTTTTTCATTCTGGAAATCGCCGTTGAGGTTGTATTGAAGCGACACCCCGTTCAGCGCGACCTGCGCGCCCGCGGTCCCGAATTGCAGGTCCTTGCCTTTTTCAGTGGCGCTGGGCGCGTTCGAGGCGCCCGCGATAAGAACCAGGTGGTCGCTTGCGCCGTAATAGAAAAGCGAGTCGGCGGTTATGTTTTCGCGCCGGTCGGCGTTGGGCTCGTTGGCTTCTATCAGAAATCTTCGCGCCTGATACGCGCTGGCGCTGTATCCGAATTCGCCTGATTTGACGGGCGCGGTTCCGGAATAATACCTGCGTTCTTCCTCGCGGACTTCGCCGAAAGGCCCGTATAGCACGACCTTGAAATTGTTCAGGCCGTAGTTCACGGGAATGTTCCTGAAATCGTATCTTCCGTCGGTGCTTCCCTGGCGGAATCCTATCAGCTGGTCGTTCAGGTAAAGCTCGGCCTCCCATCCGCTGGGCATAAGGCCGTTTATGTCGATTGTCTTGTCGGCGGATATGACCAGGTCCTTGAACGAATTCGCATAGACGCCGCGCCCCGAAGCGTTGCGGTTGAACATGCTGTTCGGGTTTCCGAAAATATCGCCGGCCTGGAACTTGACCAGGTTCGCGGCGTTGCGCGGTTCCTCTAAAAAAGTGCGCCCGACGATTATCCGCGCGCGCGGCGCGTCCGCCCTGTTGTCGCCGAATATCGTCGATGTGGAGTCAAGCCCGGCGAACAGCATCCCCAGGTTGGCCTGATAATAGTCGCCGCCGGACCAGCTGCCGCCGCGCGCTTTTGTTTCGCTTCGCCTGTAAATCAGGTCGGATACTGGGGCCGAGAAGAACCTTTCGTCGAATTCATAGTTGCCGAAGGGGTCGTCCTTGGGCGCGGGCGCCATGTTCTGGCGGCGCGCTTCATTGCGATGGTTCTGCGTGGTCGGAAGGGTTTGTTCCGACCGGACTTCCAGTTGCGATTCAAGCGCGTTCACTTTCAGCTTCACCGGAAGAATCCTTTCGTAGAAATCCAATGGATAATAGTCGCGCCCGTTTTTTTTCACGCGCCCGGATTTCGCGCCCGCGTAAAAATCTTTGCCCAGAAAGCTGCCTTTTCCGGTGTCCGGGTCGAATTGGAATCGAAGCGATTCCGACAGGTCATGCGCGTCCAGATAATATTTGCCGCCGGAATCGAACGCATGGATTATCGCTTCGGAATTGTATCCCTGTATGTTGGGCGCCAGAAGCGTCGTTTCCGCCGCGGCGCCGCCGGTCGCGAATATGAATAAAGCGGCGCAGAGTTTTCTGGACACATCTATATGCCTTTTATCCCGGCGATTTCGCCCGTGCGCCCGTCGATGAGCGTGGCGGAAGCCTCGCCCGACGGGTTCTTGCTTAGCGGAACTTTAAGGACGCGCGATTTGGTCGTCGTGAAAATCCGGAAGTCCGAAATCTTTCCGATTTCGCTTCCGTTGTCCTTTATTATTATCGAGCCGAAGAACGACCTGTCCCCGGACCTTTCGATTTCGACTTCGGCGACATGGTCTTTTTTGGAAATCTTCGCGCTTTTGATTCGCGCGCTTGCCGAAAGGCTTCCCTTCGTTATGATGACGGGAATCGAAATTCCATAGACGACTTTCAGGTCGATGCTTATGCCTTCGGGTTTTTTATTTTCGGATTTTTTCTCTTTCGGGACTTCCTGGACCAGCAGGTGCGAAACGTATTCGCCCGGCGCGGCGCCCGCCATCCCGCGGCGCTGGACGCGCACGACCTGGGATTTCATCGATGGAAGCGAAACCTGCCGCGGCGAATATTCCAGATAATAATCGGCGGATGGATTCCCGTCGACGGGCGCCGTTATGGTCGTGTAGGACCCGTCCTTGTTCTGTTTGAAATTCACCAGCTTTATATTGTATGTGCGCGTCTCGCTCGTGGAGTTGGTGAACCGCACCTGGCCGGATTTGTTTTTCGAATCGGCGTCGAATTCCAGAAAGAACGGCGATAGCGATATGTTCGGAAAAACCGGAAGGGGAATGATTGAAAGAAGCATGGCGAACAGCGCGATTTTTTTCATTTCTTGTCCTTTTAGTAGCTTGCGGTCAGCGTATATGTTCCGCTGTATGTCCCGGCCGCCTGGGCCGCGTTCACGTTCAGCTGCGCGCCGACGTCCAGCGTCAGCGTTCCGCTTGCGCCAAGCGTCGCCGCGGTCGAGCTTGGATACCCCGTGAAATTGCTTACGCTCATCGCGGTTCCGGGCCCGGTCAGGCTTGCGGTGCTTGGCAGGGTTATCGTGACGCTTGTGTTCGGATTCCCGGTTATCTGGAAAACGCCCGCGTTCCCCGGATTGCCGGATATAAGGTTCACGCCGCCCGTTCCCGAAACGATTGTCCGCGCGCCGGTCTGCGGCGCGATTTGCACGACCGAATTCCCGCCAAGTATTTCAAGCCCGCCGAACGACAGCGCCGCCGTCTGCGATATGCCCAGCGGATTCCACAATGTCAGTATGATTGGCAAAGTCATGACAACCGTTCCGCTAAGCAAACCGCTTCCCTGAACCTGGACGGAACCGGTATAGTTCCCGGGCGTCGACGCCGACGTGAAGTTCATCGTTCCGCCGACATAGACGTTCGTGCTGGGCGACAGAAGCGATATGGACGAATTCGGCGTCGCGGTGAAATTGTTCACGACCACGACCCCGCCGCTTCCGTTCGACAGATTGACGCTGCTGGACAGGATGGTTATCGTAAGGACGTCCGCGACCACGCTTAAACCGCTTCCTGTGAAGACGCCCAGCCCCGCGTAATAAGCGGTGCCGCTTGGCGCGACGCTTACCGAGCCGTTGGTCGTGATGGCGCTGTTGATTCCGACGACCACGCTGCCCGAGCTTGAAATCGGAACAAGCGTCCCGAACGACAGGTCCTGCGATACTACGAAGGTCGACGCTGCGGCGCTTCGTAATAATAATACGAATGCGGCGAAAACCGATAGGGCGTTTTTCAATAACTGACCGTCATCGTATAGGTCCCGCTGTAAGAGCCCGTGGCCTGGTTCGCCGCGACGTTCAGCGTCGCGCCGACATCCAGCGTCAGCGTGCCCGAAGCGCTGGTGGTATAAGTCGCCGGGCTTGTGGTGAAGGCGTTGATGGTCATGCTGTTGCCGCCCGACGTCAGCGTTCCGGTGGAAAACGTTATGTTAAGCGCGGTGCTGTCCGCGGCCGTAATCGTGAATATGCCCTGCGTCGTTGTGTCGTATGTCCCGAGCGTTCCGCTGGTGACGGCCCCCGCGGTCGAAAGCACGGCGGTCCCGGCGCTTGCGGTCGGCGTTATGGTCCCGAAATTCATCGCCTGGGTCTGGGTCGCCGTAATCGTCGGCTGTATTACAACCGAAGCGTTTCCTGTCGCTGTCGCCGCCAGAACGGGGTTCGCGTGCATTATCGCCGCCAAAATAAAAAATATAGCTTTCTTCATGTCTGGAAGGATAGCGCGGCCGAGGAAATTATAGCTATCGGTATGAATTCCTGAGAAAGGCAAAAAAGGCGTTGCATTTTTCGATTCCGCCGCTATAATTGGACGACGCATATGGAACGGGTTAGTAGCTCAGTTGGTTAGAGCGGAGCGCTCATAACGCTTTGGTCCGCGGTTCGAGTCCGTGCTAACCCACCAAAAATTTAAGACGGCCGAAGGCTGTCGCAAATTTTTGGATAATTATGCGCGGACGAGAATCCGCAAAGAGCCGCGAAGCGGCGGGCGGTTCGACAATGAGTTAGTGAGAACGAGCCGTAAGGCGAAGTTCGAACGAAGCCGCGCAAGCGGCGAATACGAATGCCGCGCAGCCCGCAAGGGCGAGCGAGTCCGTGCTAACCCACCACTTTATGCGCCGGAGAGGGAATACAGAAACGAAACCTAAAAAATGGAGCATGCCATGTCCTCTCTATACAATCCCGGAATATCCTATGCGGACAACCGCAAGAATCCCCCGAAAATCGAAAAGCCCTATATCCTGACCCCGGCCCAGGCCAAGGCGCAGGTCGGCGTCGCCGCCGGTCCGCTTCTGGATTACAACTTCATAAAATACGCGGTCGACATGGGCGCCGGAATCGTCGTGTATAAGACCATCCGTTCCCAAGGATGGCAGTGCCTGCCGCATCCGAACTGCATATTCGTCGAAAAGAACGCCGAAATAATTCCGGGCGGAACGGCGCTTGCGTCGTCTTCGAACGAATCATGGACCATGACGAATTCATTCGGAATGCCGTCCGATTCGCCCGACGTTTGGATGCCCGATGTCGCCGCGTCCCAGCAATACGCCGAAAAATTCAACCGCCGCATGATTGTCTCGGTCGTCGGCAGCCCGGATAAGAACGCGGGCGGCCTTTCCGCCGACCAGGCGAAATTGGCCTTGGCCAAGGATTACGCCCGCGCGGCGCGCCTTGCGGTCGAAGCCGGCGCCAAGGAAATCGAGCTTAACCTTTCATGCCCGAACGTGAAGCCGGAACTTGGAATCATATACGCCGACGCGGACTTCGTCGCCGGCATAGTCGCGGCTGTCAGGAACGAAATCGGATGGAACATTCCGGTTCATATCAAAGTCGGCTGGCACGCCTGCAAGAACAATCCGAAAGAATCCGACATGCACGGCATGATGATAGTGGCGGACGAAGCGCTGCGCGCCGGCGTCGACGGCATAGTCGGAATCAATACCATTTCCATGAACGTCGTGGACGCGGACGGCGCGCCGGCGCTTCCGGGCCGCACGAAAGCGGACGGAAGCCCGAACGCGGTTTCGGGCGTCTGCGGCGCGGGCATAGAGTCCTTCGCGACCAAATGGCTTTCCGACATGGCGCTTATTAAGAAACATTTGAAGGCCGACACGCTTTCAATCGGCAGCAGCGGCGGCGTGGTTCACGGCCGCCAGTTCGACGGCCGGTTCGAGGAAGGCGCGAATATGGCCTTCGCGGCAAGCGGCGCGATTATGAACCCGGCGCTGTTCGCCCAGTTCCACGGCATAGTGAAATAGAAAGTTAGGCGGCGACTTGGCGCTGTTTGGAGAGAGCCATTTGCTTCAGCCAGTCGAACAGGAATTCCTGTTTCTTGGTCAGAGCAAGGTATATTTCCGCCCACCGCGCGTCCCTTTCGCCAAGTCCGGCTTGGCAATGCTTGTGGGTTTCGTCGATTTTATCCTTAATCATTTGCTGGACGGCCGGCGTCGCGTGTATTTCGTGTAATTGCATTTGTTCCTTCTTTTTTTGTTTTATCTCAGAAGGAATTATATCACAAATTTGGGAAATTGCAACTAGGCGCGGGCGCGGCCCGTAAAGGTGTCCATCGCGCGCTTGGACAGGGTGGTCGTCTTCGAAGTGAGGCTGTTGTCGCCGCCGGTGTTCTGCTGGGCCAGAATCCTGTCGATGATTTCGTTCCATGAATCGGAATGCTTTATCAGGAATTTCGCCGGCAGATTGAACTTCTTAATCAGCGCGTTCTGAAGCGCCAGAATGTTGCCCGGCACGATTCCGCAGTCCAGCAGGGTCGTGTCCTTGCGGTAAAGCAGGGGCTCGGACTCTACCCCGAATTCGTTCATAAGCATGCTGGTTATCTTCGGATATATGCTGATTTCGTTGAAGCGCCGCGCGCGCTGGGTCAAGACTGCCATTTTCGGCTCCTTTATTTAGTGGTCATTTTCATAAATTTCTCGCCGCGGAGTTTGGGCAGGTCTTCCGGCTTTTCCTTGGCAAGTTCGTCCAGCCCGGCCGCGACGGCCTTTGAAAGATTGTCGATTGACGCCTGCCAGTCGGTTTGCGCGCCGCCGGCCGGTTCGGCCACGATTTCATCGATGATGCCCAGCGTCAGCGTGTCCTGCGCGGTAAGCTTCATGGCTTGCGCGGCGTCCGCCTTGAATTTATTGTCCTTCCAGCAGATGCTGGCGCACGATTCCGGCGCGATGACGGAATAGACGGCGTTTTCCATCATGATTATGCGGTCGCCGGTCGCGATTGCGATAGCGCCGCCCGACCCGCCTTCGCCGACTATGGCCGATACGAAAGGCGTCTTGACGGATAAGCCCGCCTGGATGGAATTCGCGACGGCTTGCGATTGGCCGCGTTCTTCGGCTTCCTTGCCCGCGTTTGCGCCCGCGGTGTCGACAAGCGTTATGATGGGCAGCCTGAATTTCTCGGCCAGTTTCATCAGGCGCGCGGCCTTGCGATAACCTTCGGGATTCGGCATTCCGAAGCGATGCTTTGTGCGCGTCGCGGCGTCGCGGCCTTTTTCCTGGCCCATGATTACGACCGGGCGCCCCTGGAAATATCCAAGTCCGCCGATAAGGGCGGGGTCTTCGCCATAAAGCCTATCCCCGGCCAGCGGCACGAAGCCGTCGACCATCCCGTTCACATAGTCGAGGAAATGCGGCCGGTTTTCATTGCGCGCGAGCAGGACTTTCTTATAAGCTTCGGTGGTTTCGGCGGCCGCGGCCTGCGCGGCGGCAAGGGCGGGCGTCTTCACCGGTTTTTCCTTGAAGAATTCGTGGCCCGGCGCCTTGGTCAGGATTTTGAGTATCGTGCCCAGGGTGTTTTTAAGGTCGCTGCGTTTGGACACTATGTCGACCATTCCGTGTTCCAGAAGATATTCGGCGGTCTGGAAATTCGCCGGAAGCTTTTCGCGAAGGTTCTGTTCGATGACCCTGCGCCCCGCGAATCCGATTCGCGCGCCGGATTCCGCGATGTGTATGTCGCCAATCATCGCGAATGAAGCCGTGACGCCGCCGTAAGTCGGGTCGGTCAGAATGACGATATAGGGCAGGCCGGCGTCCCTCAGCTTGTTTATCGCGATGGTCGTGCGCGCCATCTGCATAAGGGACAATAAATTCTCCTGCATGCGCGCGCCGCCGCTGCTGGTTACCATGATGAACGGCTGCTTGTTGGCCAGCGCGTGTTCCGCCGCGGCGACGATTCCGCTGCCGACCGCGCGGCCCATGGACCCGCCGATGAATTCCATATTCATGACCGCGATGGTCGAAGGGACGCCCTGAATCTCGCCCGTGGCGGCGGCCAGGCCTTCCTTCATGCCGGTTTCGCTGCGCGCGTCCAGAAGCTTTTCCTTATAGGGCTTGATGTCGATGAATTCGATTGGGTCGTCGTTGAACGAAGGCATGTCCAGCTTTTTGAAGTCCAAATCGTCGAACAGCATCTTGAAGCGGTGCGACGGCGTCATGCCGAAAAGATGGTTGCATTCAGGACAGGTGCGGAGCTTTTTATAGTCCTTGTAAAAAACCAGCTTGCCGCAATGCTCGCACTTCAGCCACATGAACTTCTTGACCGAATTGTAGATTTCGTTTTTTATAAGAGTGGCGGTGCGCCTGGATTTCCAGAACATATCAGGCCGTTTTCTTTCCGTTCATGGCTTTCGACAAATCGGTGCTGATTTTAAAGTGCAGCCGTTCTGACGCCGGCACCGCAATCATTTCCTTCGAATAGGGGTTGTATCCGATTTTTGTGGTGCGGCGGCGCGTCTCGAACGTGCCGAAGCGGCGTATTTCTATGCGTTTTCCCGCGCCCGCCTGCGAGCGCAGCGTGTCGAAGAAGGTGTTGACCACGCGCTCCGCCTCGGCCTTGTTCATGCGGCCGAATCGGACCTGTATAGAGCGTATCAAATCGGAACGCTTCATAGTCATTGCTTTTACCCTTCGTTTTATCCGACGCGATTATGGAGCGATTCCCGCCTTATTTCAAGCAATTCTTTTTTCGCTTGAAAAATGTCCTTGGGCGTGTAGAATGTGCGGCGACCAACCAAAGGAAAAACGGCTATGGCAGTTCCAAAGAAAAAGAAGAGCAAATCACGCTCCGCAATGCACAAATCCCACCTTTCGCTTAAAGCGAATCCGGCGTCCCTCTGCGCCAAATGCGGCGAGAAAAAGCGCCCGCACCACGTCTGCGGCGCCTGCGGCGCTTATGACGGCAAGGCCGTTGTCGGGAAATAGTTCCGGGACGATATGTCCAAGATAAAAAACACATTTGCGATTGACGGATTCGGGGGCGATAACGCCCCCAAGGCCGTTTTAGGCGGCCTGAATCAATTCCTGTTTTCCGAGCCCGAGCTGGCCGAGAAAATCAATTTCAGGATATTCGGCGATTCCGCCAAAATCGGGCAGCTGATGTCGCTTTACCCGCGCGTCTTGGCCCGGTCGGAAGTAATCCACGCGCCGGACGTCGTCGCGGGCGGCGACAAGGTCCGCGAAGTCATCAGAAACGCGAAGAACACCAGCATGTATATGGCGATAGACGACGTCAGGCAAGGCAATTCCTGCGGCGTGATTTCCGCCGGAAACACCGGCGTCCTGATGGCGCTTTCGAAATTGGCGCTGAAAACTTTGGACGGAATCTCGCGCCCGGCCATCACTTCTATGCTGCCCGCGGGCGACCACGGGCAACGCCGCGCGGTCCTGCTTGACCTTGGCGCGAACGCCATTTGCGACGAGGAAAACCTGATGGATTTCGCGATTCTGGGCGCGGCTTATTACAAGACCATCGTGGGTTCGCCGCGTCCGCGCGTCGGCCTGCTGAACATCGGCGAAGAAGACCAGAAAGGCCTTGAAAGCCTTCGCCATGTGAACGAAATCTTCAAGGCGAACGCCGAAAAGCTTCCGTTCGAATACATAGGTTTTGTCGAGGGCAACGATATTCCAAGCGGCGACGTCGACGTGGTCGTTACCGACGGATTCACCGGAAACATAGTTTTGAAGACGATAGAGGGCACCGCCCGCCTGATAAAAAATGTTTTGAAAGACGTCATGATGAAGTCTATAATCGCGCTGGCGGTTTCGTTCCTTTTGTTCCACGTGTTCAAAAGGTTGAAGTCGAAAATCGACCCGCGCTCATACGCGGGCGCGGCTTTCGTGGGTTTGAACGGCTTTGTGGTGAAGACGCACGGCAACTCGGACGCGCTGTCGTTTTCCAACGCGGTGAAGTATGCGGTTCAGATGTCGCGCGCCGATTACAACACTCAGATTAAGCAGGACGTCGCGCTTATGGCCGGCGTCAAAGGGGAGCTAAAAAAATGATGTTCGGAAGCAAACTTGTCGGATACGGATACTACGCGCCCGAGAAAATCGTGCCGAACGCGGGGCTTGAAAAGCTTATGGACACGACGGACGAATGGATTCTAATCCGCACCGGGATAAGGCAGCGCCATATCGCGCGCGACGACGAGGGCGTCGTCGACATGGCCGAAGCCGCCGTTCGCCGCTCGCTCGGCATGGCGAAATTGGAGCCGGACGACATCGATTGCATAATATTCGCGACCATATCGGGCAAGCGCGATTTCCCGGCCGAGGCCGAGTATCTGTATTCGCGCCTGGGCATGACGAACAATGCGCCCGCGTTCGACGTCAAGGCCGCCTGCACGGGCTTCGTCTATGCAATGCACATAGCGCGCGCGTTTTTCGCGGCCGGTATGTATCGCCGCATTTTGATTGTGGGTTCTGAAAAGATGTCGCAGATGGTCGATTGGACCGACAGGAACACTGCGGTGCTTTTCGGCGACGGCGCGGGCGCCATGATATTCGAGCGGACCGAGGAAGCGGGCCAGGGGATAGTTGCTTCGGAAATTTTCTCGGACGGCGCGAACGCCGGGCTTCTTTATTCGAACGATAAGGGCCATGTCTGCATGGACGGCAAGGAAGTCTATAAGCACGCGGTCCGCAATATGGGCGCGGCGGGCCTGGCCGTCTTGGAATCCGCGGGCATGACCAAGGACGATATAGACTGGCTGCTGCCGCACCAGGCGAATATGCGGATTATCATAAGCGCTTCGGAAAAAATCGGCTTTCCTATGGATAAAGTCATTACGAACGTCGACAAGTTCGCGAATACCAGCGGCGCGTCGGGCGCCCTTGCGCTGGCCTATGCGGCCGAGCAGGGTCTGATAAAACCCGGCCAAAGGATTTTATACACGGCGTTCGGTGCGGGCTTGACTTGGGGCGCGGCCGTTATTAAGATGTAGTTGAACCCAATAAAGGTGCGGATTATGGCAAGCATAACAAGGTCGGATTTCGCGGAAATCATACATCGCTTGGTCGGGCTTTCCAAGGCCGAAGGCTATGTCATGACCGACTTGATTTTTTCCGAGATAGCCGGAAGCCTTGTTCGCGGCGAAGAAGTCAAAATCAGCGGATTCGGCACCTTCAAGATATTGAACAAGCGCGAGCGCATGGGCAGAAACCCGAAAACAGGCGCGCCTGCCGTCATATCGGCCCGCCGCACCATCAGCTTTCATCCCTCCGCCAAGCTTAAAAAGAAAGTCTAACCCACGGCGAGGGGGGAAATGACCGGCGGCGACAACGCATATTTTTCATCTATTTCCGACGTGGCGAAAAAGCTGGGCCTTCCGTCGCACGTGTTAAGATTCTGGGAGCGTCAGTTCCCGGCCTTCATAAAGCCCACGACCGGCGCCGGCGGCCGCAGATACTACCGCGCTTCCGATGTTTCGACATTGGAAAAGATAAAGGACTTGCTTTATCGCCAGGGCTATACGATAAGGGGCGTCAAAAAATTATTGGCGGCGGGCGGCGGCGCTATGGTGTCAAGCGCGGCCAGGGAAACGGCGGCGCCTGCGCCGCGCGCGGTCGGAACGGACGAAATCGACCAGGCGGTGGAACTTTTGCTTTCCGCCAGCCTGGCCCTTGAATCCGCACAAGAATAAAGTTCCCCCCGTAGCGAGGGGTGCCGCGCCGGAGTCCAAAGGACGAAGGCGGGCGGGGTGGTCTTTGAGAGAGAATGTATGAACATTTTTCTAATCGTCTTGGTATTCCTGTTCATGGCCGGATATTATTATCTGGGCGCCCCTTCCATGCGAACCGATGTCCAGACATCCGAAGAAGTCTTGGATAAGTCCGACGCCTTCGCGGCGGTGTCGTGCGTGGTCGCGCTTCATGCCGCGGCTTTGGAATCGGCGCGGGCCGAAGACGACGGCGCTAAAAACTACGCCATGGCCGAAAGTCCGTGTATCGATAAATACAAGGTGTCGTCGTCGGTCGTCTGCCTTAAAGACGGCGAAGTGTCCAGAAGCTGCCGCGTCGATTCCCGAAATCCGGAGCAAATCCAAAGGTTCGTCATAACGAAATCGCCTTGGGCGGGCGCTGATTCTTCCGGCCGCATAATGGACGCCGTGCGCCGCAAGTATAAGGGCGCGCCCGGCCTCGGCATCGTGATGAACGCCGAATTCGAAGGCGACGGGGGCGAAGCGGCATCGAAAACCGCGATTCTATCGGCGAACTCCCGCCCGGTCTGGCTAAGCGATGCGCTGGTCCGCGCCGCATCGCTGAAATCCGGCGACTTGGCGTATATGACGCAATTCACGGCGGAAGAATTGCGGAGCGAACAAATCCGGCGCGAAGCTGCGACCCTTTCCTGCGCGCCCGGCGAAGTGAAGGTTTTTAGATACAGAACTTGGCGGTGCGAGCAGCCGACCCAAGTAAAATTATGCCAGGGCGACATGATTTTCGACGCCGAAGTCGGCGACTGCGTGGCGAACGCTTCCGCGCGGCCGATTTGCGGCGGCCTTGAAACGGCCGTGCTTATGGACGGCGTCTGGACCTGCCGCCCGCCGTCCGAGGCCAAAGAATGCCCGAAGGGCAAGGTCGCAAGTTATGATTATGAAAAACTTGAATGGGTCTGCATAGGCAATCCCTTCATGGCGGCGTCGGAAGAGGTCGGCAAATGCCCGCCGCCCGCCAAGGGCAAGTCGCCTTACGGCGGCGGCGTTATGCGGACCGCCAGCCAGTGCGGCGACTGCGAAACCGAAATGCAGGACCCGGCTACCTGCGCGCTTGTCTGCGTGCCGGACGCGTCGCGGCTTGCGTTCAAAGGCTGCTATCCGAACGCGGCCGAATGTTCCGGCGGCGATTATAAGGCGTTCTATTTCGGATTCCCGAACGACCCTTCGTATAACTTGGCGGCGTTGAATAATGTCGCGGGCTTGGCGGCGGTCGGCATTTCATTGGACGCCGGCCATTCGATGAACAGGAAATTCAACTGCTTGGATTGTTCGCCGTTCAAGGTCGATACGAACGGCGCCTTCCATCCTTTCGTGGCTTCGTGCAGATACTCGGGAACTCATTCCTCGGTCTGCGGCGCGAACGCGGTTTTCGTGCCAAGCGGCGCGGGCAACAAGGGCGAATGCGTCAGCTTGGAAGAAAAGCCCGGCCTTGTTCCGCCATGTCCCGCCGGATACGCGCGCGCGGCCCGGTCCGCGGCGTGCAGCCCCGCCTGGTGCGCTGGCGATAATGGCGCGGCGGGAATTTATTGCGGCGCATTGCGCCAGCTTATGGTGCTCGACCCGTCCGGCTGCGCGTATTGCATAAACCCGCGCGAAGGCCAGATTCCGCTTGTCGCAGATATGAACATAGATATAAGGAAGAACGCGGGAAACAACGGCTGGAACGGCGGCCTGAAAATCGGTTGGAGCGGCGATTACGGATTCGAAATTCCGGTGGTGCCGGAAGATTTGCCGGGCTTCGATTATTTCGGCGGGCGCAAAGTTGCGTCCGAGAATATATTCGAAGACGGCCGGGTTATAGATTTGCTGGACGCTATTAAATGGGGCGATAAAACCGGCATGCCGGTTCCGATGCCGGTTCCCGTCCCGCAGAATATGCTGGATTGCGCGATGTCCGGCGCCCGCTGCGCCCCCGACCAAACAGCGGAATAAATCTTGATTTATTCGCGCGGCCAATCTATAATCCCGGTATGTTGAAAGAACCTAAAATCATAGCAAGCATGACTTCGTTTCCGGCGGCGGTGGGCTTCGCGGCGCGCGCCCTAAGGTCCGTTCTGAACCAAAGCGTCAAACCCGACAAGGTCGTCCTTTATCTGACCGCGTCGCAGTTCCCGGGCGGAAAAATCCCGGCCGAACTTACTGCGCTTAAAAAGGAATACAAAAATTTCGAAGTCCGTTTCTACGAAGAAAATATCCGCTCATACACGAAATTGATTCCCGCGCTGAAAGATTTCCCGGACGATATAATCATAACTTTCGACGACGACATTTTATATCCGCGCGGCGTCATTGCGGCGTTGTTGCGTCATCATAAAAAATATCCGCGCGCGGTTATAGGCAACCGGATTCGGCGCGCGCGCTTCGGCGCTGACGGCCGCCTGATTCCGCACCTTAAATGGAAGGTCTATAAAAGCCTGCGCTTTTTCTATCTGTCGACGCGGCCGCGCTTGGTCAACCACATAACCGGCGTCGCGGGCGCGCTTTATCCGCCGCATATTTTTCCAAAGGAAGTCTTCGATTCGAAAACATTCATGGAAATCGCGCCGTCGGTCGACGACGTCTGGTTCTGGCTGATGGCGGTGAAGAACGGCGTCGGCACCGCGCCGGTTCCCTTCGGCCGCGGAAGCGTGCATTTGGAGGACATGACCAAACCGATGGAAATCACCTTGAAGTCGGTGAATATTTATTCGGGAACCGACGTGAACCTTGTCGCGACGGAAAAGATTCTTGAAAAATATCCCGACATATTGGAAAAGCTGAAAGATAAAAATGCTGATTGACCTTGTATATCTCTGGGTGGATGGAAGCGATAAAAAATGGCTGGCGAAAAAGAACGCCGCGCTTGGCGTCGCGCGCGGCAGCGGCGTCGCGGCCAGGCGCTGGCGCGACAATGACGAATTGAAATATTCCCTGCGCTCGGTCGAAAAATTCGCGCCCTGGATAAATCATATATTTATTATAACCGACGGACAGCGTCCTAAATGGCTGGCGAACAATCCGAAAATCACAATCGTCGACCATAAGGAAATCATCGACGAAAAATATCTTCCGACTTTTAATTCCGTTACGATTGAATCCAATATCTATAAAATCCCCGGCCTTTCGGAACATTTCCTTTACGCGAACGACGATATGTTTTTCGGCCGGCCCGTCCAGCCCGATTTCTTCTTCGATAAGAAAGGCGACCCGATTGTCATAGTGAAGAAAAAGCGGCGCTTTTCGCTCCGCGAGCCAAGAAGCTATTGGCGCAAAACGCAATGGAACGCCTGGATTTTTACGCAGGGAATAACCGGAAAGCGGAATAGCGTCGGCATCGGTTTCGCGCATTCCATCGAACCGATGCGGAAATCCTATATGTATGAAACGGCGTTTGCGATTCGCGATATGAACACGTCGCCCTTCCGCAGCCGGCTCGACGTGCAAAGAATTGTCTTTCCACTGGTCGATAACGCGATGGGCCGAAACACGCTTAGACTTCAGCGGTATAACGGCGGCTTTTGGAATTGGCTGCGCGGAAAAACCGAATACCATAATTATGACAAGCGCTGGAATGTCTATAATATAGTCATGAAAAAACATCCCGCGACATTCACGCTGAACGATACCGGCCGCGGCGCCAAGGATAAGGCGTTTTTGGAAAAATTATTCCCGAAGAAGAGCAAGTATGAAAAAAGTCCTCGCTGAAATCGTCGCCGCCTTCGTCCCGGGCAAAGTCGCGCGAAGCCGCGTTCGCGGGCTTGTGAATTTTGGCCTGATTCGCGCGTTTCTTCTGCGCCGCAAAATGCGCGCGGACAAAACCCGCCCGAAATACTATCTCGCCGTCGCGGCGATTGCCAAGAACGAGGGCGCTTATTTCAAGGAATGGATTGAATGGCACCGCGCGCTCGGCGTCGAGAAATTCTATATATACGACAATGAATCGACGGACGATACCAAAAAAGTTTTGGCTCCATACATAAAATCCGGCCTGGTCGAATATACTTTTGTGCCGGGCAGATTGAAGCAGATTCCGTCATACAACGATTGCCTTGCGCGCCGCAGGCTGGACGCGCGCTGGATTGCGTTCATAGACTTGGACGAATTCATCGCGCCGGTCGCGGACAAAACCATCCCAAAGTTTTTGCGCCGGTTCGAAAAATTCGCATTGGTCGAAATCAACTGGCTGTGCTACGGCAGCGGCGGCGCGAAGAAGAAAACGGCCGGGGGCGTCATGGCGCGCTTCCGCTGCCACGCGCGCCCGGAAGCCGAAGTGAACCGCCATGTCAAAGCGATAGTGAATCCAAGAATGGTTTCGTCCTTCGTCGGCACGCACGAAGCCGTGCGCTTGGCCGGCCGCGCGGCGGATTCCCACGGCGACGCGATATTGCGCCAACATCCGGGCCGCGTGCCTCAGCACGACGTGATTTTTATAAAGCATTACGCGGTCAAAAGCTGGCAGGAATTCTTGGACAAGCGCGCGCGCGGCCGCGCGACGCGGTCTTTGGCCAAGCGCGGCCTGGACTATTTCGAAAAATTCGACTTGAACGACATAAAGGAAAAGGCATGAGGAAATTTTTCGCGAATATAATCTCGGCGTTTTTCAAGAACCCGCAGCGGCGCCATAAAGTCAGGAACGCTTTGACGTTCGGGCTTGTGAATTATTGCCTGGCCGCGCGCCGGTTCCGGAAAACCGAGCATAAATTGAAGTTCCGCTATAAGCTTTCCATAACCGCGATTGCGAAAAACGAAGGCGCGTATTTCAAGGAATGGATTGAATACCATCGCATGCTGGGCGTCGAGAAGTTTTACATTTACGACAATGAATCCACTGACAACACAAGGTCGGTGCTTACGCCTTATATGAAATCGGGCCTGGTGGAATACAAATTCTGGCCGGGCCAAAGGGTGCAGTTGCAGGCCTACTGGGATTCGATAAAGAAACATAAATACGCTACGAAATGGATGGCCATCATCGACTTGGATGAATTCTTGGTCCCGACGAAGGATGGAACGATTCCGGAATATCTGGATAAATTGCCGAAAAACGCTTCGCAAGTTTTGGTCGGCTGGGCGATGTATGGCAGCGGCGGGCATTTGACCAAACCATCGGGCCTGGTTATAGAGAATTTCAAAACCCGCGCGGCCGAGAATAATTTCAAGCTTCCCGGGCCCGCGCATAAAAGCGTTTTCAATCCGCGCCTGGTCATCGCGACCAGTTGCCACGACCAGGGGACCTTGGACGCCGGCGTGCAGGTCAGGGAATGCGACGGGAAGATTTCGGACTGGGGGATTCGGTGCAACCATTACCATTGCAAATCGTGGGAAGAATACCAGAAGCGCGCGCCGCGCGGAACGGGCAGGGGCGGCATAGCGCACGGGGCGAAAAAATACACGCGGGAATTCTTCGACAATTGCGACCATAACGAAGTGTCCGACCCCATAATGGATAAATTCATCGCACCCCTTAAAAAACGCCTGAGTTAAAAACAACTTCCCCCTTGCGGGTGAGTTGATTAATTTATATTGAACCAATTCCCATTTTCTGGTATGATGTAATCATGAAAAACATAACCGCATCTTTACTCTCTCTCTCTCTCTAGCTTTCCGCTAATTTTTACGGATTTAACCAACTCGGATTCGCGAAAGCGGATAAGGCGTTCCACGCCTAAATTAAACATAACTTAAAAAAGGAAAAAACAATGAAAAAACTTTTAATCATACCGGCCGTCATAACGATGGCTTTCGTCGCGGATGCCGCGAAAGCTGATATACAGGAAGTTATAGAAGAAGCGAAACGGATTATAGAAGTCGAAACGGAAGTGGAATATGTCGATAATGAATATGGCAAAGGCGCGGGCATGAACGTGACCACTACTATAAAACGAACGGGCGAATTGGATTTGGAAAAATACAAGGAATATATAGAGGAAAAAGATGACGATAAGTGCAAGCTGACGCCGGAATACAAGGAACATATGGGCATGCGCCATGAAAACAGCAACGATACTCGTGATAAGGTAGTGGCTGTTTTGCAGTTGGGGGTTACCGCAGCATGTTGCGGCGTCGGTAATGGCGGGCAGACGATTATGCTTGAAACCATTTATTGCAGGTAGATTTTTATCGGAAGGGGCGTTCGCGCCCCTTTCTCAAACCCTGTTGAATTTGTTCCGCAGCTTGTGGCGCCAGCGCTTGAACGGAATCGGCATGACAAGGATATACACGAAGAAATTGTGTATCGCGTTGCGCCGGAATTCCTTGTAGAACGGCGACAGCTTGGCGTATTTCCACCAAGTCGTCAGGCGCCGCACCGGGAAAAACCAGGGTTTTTTGCCGGTGTAATGGATGACGGCGATGTCGCGGCCGCGCGCCCGGTCGCAATGGATTCGGTAGTTGTAAAGAATCTTGTCGTTCGGATACATCTGCATTTTTCCGGCGAAGGCGACGGCCAGAAGTCCCTGCTCGAAGAACAAATCCTTGTTCTCGAAAATTTTCGGGAAGGATTTATGGACTTTGGATTCGCGGATGGCGGCAAGGTTCATCACGACGACGCCCGCGTTGAACGTCGTCGTGTTCTTGTATTTCTTGCGGTCGGCGGAAAGGCGGAAAGCGTTGCCCGGCGCGAAAACCATCATGTAATTGTCGCCCATGTCGATTGACATCAGCTTGTCCAAAGGCCGCAGGACGATTATGTCGTCGTCAAGCTGAATGACTTTTTCCACCTTCGGCAGCAGCTGCCAAAGGTCCATCTTGTAATAGCAGACGCCGCCGCCATAGGCCATGTCCTTGTTGTAGGGGATGCTTGCGTTCTTATAGTCGAACGGGATGAATTCGATGGACGATTCCTTGTCGAACTTGGCGACGATTTCCTTCATCTGGCGCTGGACGTCCTTGTTCTTGTAAAGTTCGGGCGTCATGACGCAGTGAATGGAATAGTGCGAAATCCCGCGGTTTTTCAAAAGCGAGATTATGGTTATGCTCGCGGTCTTCCAGCGGTTCGCGTCGAAGGTCATGGCGATGTCGATGGTCCTTATCATTTATACCTCCACTTCAACTTGAACAAAATCCATTCGATTTTCTTGTGCATTGACAGCGTCCGCATGCGGTAATTTCTAAGGCGCGCCAGTTCGGACTTCACGAAATCGTTTTCCAACCCCTCGGCGTTGAGAAGCCATTTGACGCAGGTGTATTCGCGCCCCGCGCGGGCGAAGTTTTTGTATTCCTTTTCCCAGTCGGGGTTTTCCGAAATCGCCGCGTCGATGGAAAGCAGGGCACAAACCGCCGCGTGGATTCCCTTGGCCGTCTTGCGCCCGCCGTTGTGCGAGAAGCCCGTCGCGGATTTCCGCCAATAGACGACCGGAACGTCGGCATAGACTATCGCGGCGCAAAGCGGAACGGATTTCAGGACGAAGTCCGTGTCCTCGCACGGCTGCAATCCGGGGGCGAACCGAAGCGGGCCGACGACGTCGCGCCGGAAAATTTTGGTCCAGACATAGACCCAGTTGGATTTTTTGATTTTCGAGATTTTCCTTGTGAAATCCTTTTGCGGATGCGTGAAGATTTTTATGCCCGAAAGCCCGACGACCGGCGCGCTTGAAAAATCGTTCTCGACCGCTACGGAATTTCCGAAAACCATGTCGGCGTCGTATTTTTCCGCGGCTTTGTATAAAAGCTCCATCGCGCGCGGATTCATCAAATCGTCCTGGTCCATGAAGGCGATGTATTCGCCGCCCGCGGCGTCGATGCCCGCGTTGCGCGCCGCGGAAACGCCGGCGTTTTCTTGGAAAACCGGCTTGAAGCGCGAATCCCTTCGCGCGTATTCCGAAATTATCGCGCGCGAATCGTCGGTGCTTCCGTCGTCGACCATTATGCACTCGAAATCGCCCAGGGTCTGCGCCGCGATGGAATCCAGCGCCGCGCGCAGATAATCCTGTCCGTTATAAACCGGAACGATTACGCTTAGCTTCATTGATTGACTTCCCGTTTGGCTTTCCGGCGCCCGTTGGCGTCCAGTTCTTTCTTGCGCATGCGGATGATGTCGGGCGTGATTTCGACAAGCTCGTCGTCCTGGATATATGACAAGGCTTCTTCGAGAACTATCTTGCGCGGCGGCGCGAGCGTAAGCTTTTCGTCCGCCGTGACCGAGCGCATATTCGTAAGCTCTTTTCCTTTGACGGGATTCACTTCCAAATCGTTTTCTTTGGAATGCTCGCCTATAATCATGCCGTTGTAGACGTTCGTTCCGTGCTCGATGAACAGCGTTCCGCGCGGCTCCAAATTATGGAGCGCGTATGCGACGGCCATCCCGTTTTCCATGGAAATCAGCACGCCCGGGCGGTATTGGTCGATTGGTCCGCGATATGCCTCGTAGCCCGAAAAGATTCTGTTCATGACGCCGGTGCCGCGCGTGTCGGTGCGGAATTCCGAAAGGTATCCAATCATGCCGCGGCTTGGGGCCGAGAAAACCAGGCGCGTTTTTCCCGCGCCCGACGGCTTCATCTCGACCAGCGTCGCGCGGCGTTTCGAAAGTTTTTCGACCACGCTTCCGGAAAATTCGTCGTCGACGTCTATCGTTATGTCTTCGACGGGTTCGAGCATGTTGCCGTCCGCGTCCTTGTGCATGACGACGCGCGGGCGCGAAACGGAAAGTTCGAATCCTTCGCGCCGCATGGTTTCGATAAGGATTCCAAGCTGCAATTCGCCGCGTCCCGAAACTTCGAACGATTCATTGTTGGCGGATTGCGAAACTTTAAGCGCGATGTTGGTTTCGGCTTCCTTGAACAGGCGTTCGCCAATCATGCGGCTGGTAAGCTTCTTGCCGCCGCTGCGCCCGGCGAGCGGCGATGTGTTCACGGAAAATGTCATGGTAAGCGTCGGCGGGTCGATGGGCAGCGCCGGAATCGGTTCGCTTACGTTCGTGTCGCACAAAGTGTCGGCGACGGTCGCCTTCGAAAATCCCGCGATGACGACGATGTCGCCGGCCGAGGCCGAATCGAGCGAGATTTTTTCTATGCCGCGGTGTTCCAGAATCTTCGTGATTTTCGCGCGCTCCACAACCTGGCCCTGCGCGTTCAGCGCGTGCACCTGCTGGTTGACGCGCGCGGTCCCGGATTCTATGCGGCCGGTCAAGATGCGCCCGACGTATGGGTCGGCTTCCAGGGTCGTCGCGAGCATTTTGAACGGCGCGTCGATGTCGCACTTGTCGCTTCCGCGGCATTCGGGCGCGGGCACATGGTCGACGATAAGTTGGAACAGCGGCGTTAAGCCCGTCTTTTCGTCGTCCATTTTTCTGACGGCCCATCCGTCGCGCCCGACGGCGTAAAGGAACGGGAAATCCAGCTGCGAATTCGTGGCGCCAAGCTTGTCGAACAAGTCGAAAACTTCGTTGAGGACTTCGTCGGCGCGCGCGTCGGACCGGTCGACCTTGTTAAGGACGACGATGGGGCGGAGGTTGAGTTTTAACGCCTTGCTAAGGACGAACTTGGTCTGCGGAAGCGGCCCTTCGGATGAATCGACCAGCAGGACGACGCCGTCGACCATCGACAGGATTCGCTCGACCTCGCCGCCGAAATCGGCGTGTCCCGGCGTGTCGATGATGTTGATTTTGTATCCGTTCCAAATGACGGAAGTGGGCTTGGCCGAAATTGTTATGCCGCGCTCGCGTTCCAGGTCGCCGCTGTCCATGACGCGTTCGGCGACTTTTTCATTCTCGCGGAAGGTGCCCGAGAATTTAAGCATGTTGTTGACGAGCGTCGTCTTTCCATGGTCGACGTGCGCGATGATTGCTATATTTCTTATTTTCATTTTTTACCTATGACTTTTCTTCCGCCCATTAATGGTTGCAAGACTTTGGGAACATCGACGCTGCCGTCCTTGTTCTGGTGGTTTTCCAGAATCGCGACCAATGCGCGGGGCAGGGCGATTCCGGTGTTGTTGAGCGTCGCGCAGAAACGGACTTTGCCTGTCGCATTGTCGCGGAAGCGCGTGTTGGTGCGGCGCGCCTGGAATTCCCCGATGGTGGAGCAGCTTCCAAGCTCGCGGTATTTTTTCTCGGAAGGAATCCAGGCCTCGATGTCGTCCTGCTTCACCTTGTTGAAGCCCATGTCGCCGGTGCAGACGGAAAGGACGCGGTAGGGAAGTTCGAAGTCGCTCATCACTTCTTCCAGAATCTCGCGCAGATATTTGTGCATCGCGTCGGCTTCTTCGGGCTTGCAGTAGATGAATTGCTCGACCTTGTGGAATTGGTGGACGCGGATAAGCCCGCGCGTGTCCTTGCCCGCGGCGCCCGCTTCCTTGCGGAAGCACGGCGAATAGCCCGCGTATTTGATGGGCAGTTCGGCTTCCGTTAAAATTTTATCCTTGTGTAAGGAATTCAAGACGATTTCAGCCGTGCCCGCCAGGAACTTGTCCGGCGCGTTCAGCGCGAAAACATCGTTGTCCATAATCGCGGCGTCGCTTCCCGGAAAATGCCCGGCGTCGAAAATCGCCTGGCGTTTGACGATGGACGGAACGTTCGCGAAAACGAAACCTTTGGCGATAAGCTTCTGAACCACATAAGTCTGAACCACAAGCTCCAGCTCGGCCGCTTCGCCCATAAGGCAGTAAGCGCGCGGCCCGCAGATTTGGCTGACGGCTTCCGGCGCCCACCATTTGTTGGCGTCAAGAATTTCGTATTGCGCGAGCGGGGCGAAATCGAACTCGCGGATTTTTCCCGCGCGTTTCGTTTCGACGTTTTCGGAATCGTCCTTGCCGACGGGCGAGTCTTCCGACGCGATTTGCGGGACGTTGAGCAGCAGCTCGTCGAATTGCTTTTCTGTTTCGGCCTGGCGAACCTGGCGCTGCGCGATTTCGTCGCCAAGCATCTTGGATTTTTGGACTACCGCCGCCTTGTCGGCCGCGGTCGTCATCTGCTTCGAAAGGACGTTCTTCTGCGCGACCAGCTCTTCCATCCTGGTCTTGAATTCGCGGAATTCCCGGTCCAGAAGAACGAAGCCGTCGACGTCGAAAACGAAGCCCTTGTTCTCGCAGTTTTTCTTGACCAGTTCGGGATTGTTCCTGATTATGTTTATGTCTATCATTTTTGCCTCGTCATTCCCGCGGAGGCGGGAATAAGAAATCGTATTTGCGATATTATAATTGCTTTATTCCAACATTCAACGAATTTTTTGTTGATTTTTCCCGATGGTTGATATAACATCCGTGCTGAACAACCAGATTCCCGCGGGGAGGTGATTTAACATGGTGAAAGTCCTAGTGCGCGATAATAATGTGGAGCAGGCGCTCCGCGTGTCCAAGCGCAAGTCCCAAAAGGAAGGCCTGTTCCGCGAAATGCGCGAACGCGATAGATTCGAAAAGCCTACCACCCGCAAGAAAAGATTGAAGGGCGAGGCTGTGCGCCGCGAAAAAAAGCGCCAGTCCAAACAGAAAATGGTCTTCGGCTTCTAAAATGAAAGGGCGGGAAAATTCCCGCCCTTCTATGCCGATTGGCTCGCCGTTTTTGAAAACAAGAAACGACTCGTTGTAAGGTCCGGGCATGATTCTTTCCCGTCCGCGATAATCTTGGTCTTTATACCCATGATTTTACCATCCCCATCCGCGGTTGCGCGCCCTGTCGCGCGCTTCGGCCTTCACCTTGTTCAGTTCTACGATGACCGAGATTTTGTCGCTCGGTTGAAGTTTTTCCACGCCGACCGCGTCAAGTTTGTTCTGTAAATATTCCGCCTTTTCCGTAATGGACATTCCTTCCATCTGCCGGTCGAAGGGCGTGCCGACCGCGCTTCCGCCGCCGGTCATGATGATAAGCCCGTTCTTTCCTTTTTCCTGTTTTTCGGCGCTGTATTTGTTCTCGTGCTTTTTGTGCCCGGCTTCCTGGCGGCTCTTGTTTCTGCGTTCCTGCTGTTTTTGCGTGCGTTTCGACATGTCTGCTCCTTTATTTGGTATTGACGTAGAATGCGATTTGCCTACGCGCGGCCATCAGACGCTCGTGGTCGTCCATCTCGCCTTTTTGCCAGGCCTTCGCGGCGTGCTGGCTCCAATAGTATGCCTTGGTGAAAATGTCTTTACGAATGCCCAGCAGCTTGATTTGTTCGGGAAGGGTGAAGGTCGAGCGCAGTAGCGACTCGCGCGAGCTGTCCTTTCCGCCGGTTTCGTTTTTCACCATAAGATGGTCGGCGTGAATTACCTTCGCGGCATAGTCGACCTTGTAGTTCAAGGTTATGATGGCGTCCTTTATGCGGACCCCGCCCATAAGGGAATGCCGGTATGAGATGGAGTCGCCCTGCGCAAGCTTTGCCGTAAGATTGCCGGTTTCGCCGCAGGACAGCGCGCGCGTCAGGTCGACGACTGCGCCATTGCTAAGCTCGTATTGATTTTCGCCCAAAACCTTGCTGACATTGGCGCTTTTAAGGAAAGACATGTTATAAACCCCTCTGTTTATATGACTTCTTTCCCTTATTATAATGTAAAAACCTATTTTGTCAAGCTTTTATATGAAGTCGCGGACGGCGCCGTTTATAAGGTTCAAATCGCTTGGCACCACGACCTTTATACCGGCCCGGTTGAAGATGGCAAGCGGCAGGACCGCGCCCGGCCGCGCGCCCGTCATCCAGTTCGGATTTTTGGGCATAAGCGCGCGAAGTTCGGCCATAGTCATGTCGAAAAATATGCGCATCGTGCCAGCGACGAAACCTTCGATGGAAACTTGGAACGGATGGTTGGATTCCGAAAATTGAGTGTTCGGTTCAAGGGGATAACCGGAAAGTTTTTCGAACCGCAGCTCGCCCGTGAAAAGCGCGAAGTCGTAGTCCGTGTCGAATTCTTCCGACGCGAGTTTCTCGGCGACGAATTTTTCCATGTCGCTTATGGACGCGCCGGATTTTTCTTCGTTCACTTCGGGGAACTTGTTCAGCAAATCCGCGACGCCGATTTTAAGCAGCTGCGTTTTAACGGCGCCGCCCTGTTCGACGGACACAAGCTCGGTCGTTTTGCCGCCCATGTTTATAACCAAGGCCTTCTTGCCGTTGAAAGGCAGGGCTGCGGCTTGTTTCAAGTAGCGCGCCTCGTCGTCGTGCGAAATGACGTCGAAACCGACGGGCGAATTTGATTTTAAGAATGCGAGTTGCGCGGCCGGAATTTCTCGCCAAATTCCCGTGGCGAAAGTCTTGACGTCTTGCCCGCGCCATTTCGAGAGATGCGTAAGCAGCGCATTTATCTTGTCTTCCGCGACGCCCGCGTCCGGCGCGAACCCGTCTTTGAATAAAGTTGAAAACTCGTCGACCAAATCCAAAGCGCCACCGGCGGATAATTCATAAGTCTTGATAGTGCTGGACCCGATGTCTATGAATATCGACATTTCTCACCTCTATTTGGTTGGGGCGCACGGATTGACTCGCAAGGACTGGCGTCCTTGCTTCGCCGCACCTGCGCGTTGCATTAAAAATGCAACGCTGGTTGTCGAACCGCTTCCTCGCGGTTCTTCATCCGGCAACCCAATACATATTTTTATCCCGCCTCTTCGGGGCGTGATAAAAATCTGGTTGGGGCGCACGGATTCGAGCACGAGCAAACAAGCACACAATGAGCCGCGTTATTAGCGGCGAATTGATGTGCGCGTCGCGAGGGAACGAAGGATGGCGCGCGCCTGCATTCTGGTTGGGGCGCACGGATTCGAACCGCGATAAAGAGAACCAAAATCTCTTGTCCTACCGTTAGACGACGCCCCAATAAGACGCGTCATTATAGCCGCCATGGGCTTGAAATCAAGTTGATTTTCGTATTCCTTTGGTCTATAATCGCGTGAACGAACGAAGGCGCCCGCATGAAGAAACTTATATTTTTCCTTGTCCTTGCGATTAACCTGCCGCTTATGGCGCAGGCAAGGGATTTCGAAACCAACGCCAAGTCGGCTTTCCTGATGGACTTCGACTCGGCCGGCGCCATAGTCGCCAAAGACGCCGACGTCCTTATGCCGCCGTCCTCGATGATAAAGCTTATGACGCTCGCGCTCGCGTTCGACGCGCTGAAAGACGGCCGCCTGAAGATGACGGACCGCATGCAGGTTTCGGACAACGCCGATTATAAGAATCCGGTCTGGAATACGGCCTCGAAAATCTGCCTTTCGGCGGGTCATGATATTTCCGTCCAGGACGCCGTCATGGGCCTGATTGTCATGTCGGGCGGCGACGCGGGCGTGGTCGTGGCCGAAAGGTTGGCCGGGACGGAAGCGGACTTCGCGACTATGATGCTGAAAAAGGCGCGCTCCATCGGCATGGCGCAGTCAAGCTTCGGAAATTCCACGGGCCTTCCGACGCCGGATAATCTTATGACGACGCGCGAGCTTGGAATCCTGGCGGACTATATCATAAGGACATACCCGGAATATTATCCGATGTTTTCCACGCGCCGGTTCGAGTTCGGCGAATATAAATCCGGCTGGTGCCAGCAATGGGGCGACCTTCACAGCGTCAGCTATAATAAACTGCTGTTCATAATGCCGGGCGCGGACGGATTGAAAACCGGCCATACGACTACCGGCGGATACGGCATGGTCGCGTCGGCGAAGAAGGGCAACCGCAGATTGGTCGGCGTGATTAACGGACTTCGCGCCAAGGACCACAACGCATTGGCGTCGGAAATGAAGCGCATGCTGGAATACGGCTTCGCGAATACGGCGACGCGCATGTTCTTCAAGGAAGGCGAGGTCGTCGCGAAAATCCCCGTCTGGTATGGCCGCCAGGAAAAAGTCGAGGCGGCCCCGGCGCGGAACGTCGCCATGACTTTGAAAAACGGGCAGGGCATATCGAAAGTCAGAATCCTGGCCAGATTCGAAGACCCGGTCCCGGCGCCCGTGCGCGCAGGCGACAAGGTCGGCGAAATCGTAATAGAGGACGACGGCGAGCTTGTCGCGACCATACCGCTTGTCGCGAAAAGCGACGTGAACAAGATGAGATACTTCGGCCGCATGTTCAAAAATGTTTCAATCATATTCGGCGGGAAAAAATAATGGCGAAGAAGGCCGCGGAAAATAGTTTCGAAACTTTGCACCCGATGCGCCGCGCGAATCTGCTGGGACACGCCGCGCCGGAAAAAATATTCCTGGACGCTTGGAAGAACCGCGCATTGCGCCCGCTGCACCCCGTCTGGATTCTGGCGGGCCCGAAGGGGATAGGCAAAGCAACCCTTGCGCACCGCATAGCTAAATTCATTTTCGCCGATAATGATGGCGACAGCTTGGAAATTTCGCCGGATTCCGCGGCTTTCCAAAGGTATCTCGACGGCGGCTATGCGGACCTGGCGATTTTGTCGCTTGAAACCGACCCCGAGGAAAAAACCGAAATCTCGGTCGATTTCGTCCGCAAGATGACCGAAAGTTTGCGCATGTCCGCGTCGGGCGACGGCTGGCGCGTGGTTATAATCGACTCGATAGACGACATGAACAGGAACGCCGCTAATTCTCTGCTGAAAATTTTAGAGGAACCGCCCGCGAAAACCCTGTTCCTTATAGTCGCGCATAAATTGGCGGGCGTCCTGCCGACAATCAAATCGCGCGCGCAGGTTTTGCGCATGGGCGTTCTAAGCGAATCCGACGTCCGGAAAATCCTAATCGAAGCGGCCGGTATGGACGCGGATATGGAAAAGCTGGGCCGCGCGGCGGCCGTAAGCGGCGGCAGCGTGGCCAAGGCGGTTTCGGTCCTTGGCGGCGGCGACGATTTCCCGGATATGTTCGAAGTCGCCGATATAATTTCGAATCCGGACGCGAAAGTGTCGAAGCTTATGGAAACCGCGAAGCAATTGTCGGCGAACGACGAAACGATGGCGATATTGCTGGACGTCATACATTATTTATCGTCGGACAACCCGTCGCTGGCGGAACTTTATTCGGGCGCTTCGTCGGAATTGTCGGCGGCGGACGCGTTGAACATCGACCCGGAATCGGCCGCGTTCAAAATCATAAGGGACATCAGGAAATGCTTGTCGATACCCACTGCCATTTAAGCATGATGGAAGGCGATATGGAAGCCGCAGTGGCGGAAGCGCGCGCGGCGGGCGTCGGCGCTTTGGTTTTTTCGACCGCCGAATTGGACGACGCGGAAAAAGTAATCGCGGCGACGGAAAAATTCGAAAACGTCTTCGGCACCATCGGCATCCATCCCGAACACGCAGGCAATGTCATGCCGCAAGCAGGGCGTTTGATGTCGCGTCCTAAAATCCTTGGCGTCGGCGAAATCGGCCTGGACTACCATTACGAAGGCATCGACAAATCCGCGCAGAAAAATCTGTTCGCGGAGCAGCTTGAAATCGCGCGGCGTGAAAAACTTCCGGTCGCCATACATTCCCGCGACGCGGAAGAAGACACTTACGATATTTTGAAAACTTTCGACGGGCCGGGCGTCATGCACTGCTTCACAAGCTCATACGATTTCGCGCGGAAAATGTTGGACAGGGGATTCTTCATTTCTGCTTCCGGCATAATAACGTTCAAGAACGCGGACGCATTGCGCGAAACATTCGCCAAAATTCCCGCCGATAGAATCGTTGTCGAAACAGACGCGCCGTTCTGCGCGCCCGTGCCGCACCGCGGCAAGGAATGCCGTCCGGCTTATGTCGCGGAAACCGCGCGCGCCTTGGCCGCGCTCCGCAACGTTCCGTTCGATGAAATGGAAAAGATATTGTATGAAAACACATTGAGCCTTTATCCGAAAATGCGGGGCGGCCATGCCGCGTGAGATAATAAAGACAGGCCAGGTCGCCGAAAACCGCAAGGCCCGGTTCGAATACGCAATCAACGACACCATCGAAGCCGGAATTTCCCTGACCGGCGCGGAAGTGAAGTCGCTTCGCTTTGGCATGGTGAACATAACGGACGGCTTCGTCCAGGGCAAGGACGGCGAATTGATTCTGGCGAACGTGAATATCCAGGCGCTTAAAACCGCGAATAAAATCGCGGGCTTCCAGGAGCGCCGCTATCGCAAATTGCTGCTTCACCGCGCGCAGATAAACCGCTTGAAAGGCCTGCTGACCGAAAAGGGCGCGACAATAGTTCCGCTTAAATTTTATTTTAATTCAAAAGGAATTTTGAAGGTGCTTCTTGGAATCGGATTCGGAAAGACGAAAACCGACAAGCGGGAAAGCATAAAGAAGCGCGAATGGAACCGCACCAAAGCCCGCCTAATCCGCCACAGACGCTAGATTCTTTGCTTCGCCAATTTAATCTCGGCAATCGTTTCGGCGCGGTAGTTCTTGTCGACGGCCATGCGGAACAATACCGGAACCAGCGTTGCGGCGCCCATCATCTTCATGTCGGCGTAGTCTTCGCCGCCTTTGTCGTAGACCATGCTCCCGAAATTGTTTATCCAAGATTTCGAAAATTCCAATAGTGTCATTTCTTTTCCTTTTTTGTTTTTGCGAAGCTTTTATATATCGCGGCCGCGCCGGCCAGGACCATAATCGCGGACAGCAGCTGGCCCATGGTAAGGCCCCAGCTGGTCAAAAATCCGATGTGCGAATCCGGCTCGCGGAATTGTTCGGCGAAAATCCGGAAAACGGCGTAAAGGACGACGAAGCTGCCGCATATGAAGCCGGCGCGCGCGCGGAACCATTTGACGCGATACATCGCGAACATGATTGCGAATAGGACGGCGCCTTCCAAAGCCGCTTCATATAAAGGGCTGGCGTGGCGGGCGAAAACTTGGCCGGTGCCGTCGAATATGACGCCGATGGATGATTCGGTCGCGCGGCCCATGACTTCCATGTTTATGAAGTTCGCGATTCGCCCAAGGAATAATCCGATTGGCGCGGCAACGGCCGCCAAATCCATAAGGCGCAGGAACGAAACCTTTTTGACGCGCGCGAAAAATGCGGCCGCGGCTATGACGCCCAGAAGCCCGCCGTGGAAGCTCATCCCGCCGTGCCATAGGGCGAAAATTTCCAGCGGATGCGACAGGAAATATTCAAGGTTGTAGAACAGGACATAGCCCAGGCGCCCGCCCGCGATTACGCCGATTATTCCATAGGCCATGATGTCGTCCCAGAATTTCTTCTTGTCCTTGACGTCGCCCAACGCCTTGTATTTTTCGGCCAGTTGGCGCATAAGCCAGAAACCCAGGATGAAGGCCGCGATATAGGCCAGGGCATACCAGCGGATTTCAAGTCCGAAAATGCTGAAAGCGATGGGCGAAATCGGGTCTATATGAATTGCCATTTTATTTTTCCTTGATTATTCCGTTCGATTATACGAAAATAAAGGCGACCTAATCAAAGGAAAAAATCATGCCCGCGAAAATCACGAAAACCAGCGATATATCGCTGTCCGGATACTTCAAGAAAGTATTCCTAACCATGGCGGCGGCGGTCGGTATCACCGCGCTTACGATTTACCTGTCGCTGACAAGCCTGGCCCAGGTGGTCTGGCCGATGATTCTGAACAATACCGGCACGGGCTTTTCGACGCTTTACTATATATTGGTGTTCGGCGGACTTGGGATGATAATCTTTGCCCAGGCGCGCCTGTTCAGCATGTCGAAAATGGCGGCGCTTGCGTTCCTGTTCGCATATTCGGTTATCATGGGCATAACCATGATGCCGCTGATTATGTCCGCGCTAAGCATCGACCCGGCCTTGATATTCCGCGCGTTCTTCCTGGCGGCGCTTATGCTGGCAAGCATGGCGATGTTCGGCTACCGGACGGAAAAGGACCTTTCGTTTTTGCGCGTGTTCCTGCTGGCCGGAATGATAGGCCTGATACTGGTCGGAATTTCCAGCATATTCTTCCCGTTCGGCGCGCCGTTCGCGATGGCGGTAAGCGCGATTGGCGTCCTTGTGTTCGCCTTGTTCACGGCTTACGATATGCAGGCCTTGAAGCGGATTTTCGGAGCGAACGGCCTGTCGCCGGAAGACGCGGATAAATTCGTTGTGATGGGCGCGATACATATGTATATCAGCTTCATAGCGATGTTCCAGTATCTGCTGAACCTGATGTCATTGTCCAGAAATTAAAAGGAGTTTAATATGGCTTCTGTTAAATATTGTGTTTGGAATAATAAAGGCGGGGTTGGCAAGAGTTTCTTGACATATAGCTTGGCAGTTGAATATGCCATAAGAAACCCCGGGAAAAAAGTGGTTGTGTTTGATTTGTGCCCGCAAGCCAATATATCTGCGATGCTACTTGGCGGTGATGGTAAGGGCGAGGATAATTTAACCACCCTTTCAAATTTGGAAAGGACCGTATCCGGATATATAAAGCAAAGATATGATAGTAGTCGTTTTGGTAAAATCGGCAGAGAATTAAGTTATTTCGTCAAAATAAACGATTTTAATGGGAATATGCCCGAAAATATGTATCTGTTGCCTGGTGATACCGACTTGGATTTGTGCGCACAACTTATAGACTATATCGCATCTGCTCCCGAAAAGAACGCATGGTTCAAAAGCAGGAAATATGTATCTGACCTTATTGATGTTTTCAATGACGAATATGGCGAGGACAATACGTGCTTCTTCATAGACACGAATCCAAGCTTCGCCAATTATACGCAACTTGGTATACTTGCGGCAAATAGATTTATAATTCCATGCACGGCGGACTCTTTTTCATTGCGTGGGCTATATAATTTATTTAGGCTTGTTTATGGCGAAAAACTGGTCGAGGGGCTTTTATCAGATGCCGAGATATTCACGACTTTTCACGAACGGGCAGAAAAGGAAGCAGGGCATGTCTTGCCTAGAATACATTCTTTAATTTTGAATAAGTCGAGAACATTTGATAAGAAAGCTTCCAAAGCTTACATGGCCCATGTGAATGAGATAGAGAAGTTAATCAATTTTCTTGAAACTAAGTTTCCTAGCCGGTTTGTGCCGCTCCCAACAGGTTCTGGAAGGGTTTATAATATGAAAGACGCTAATGCCATACCTACGGTATTGAATTTCTGTGGTATTGCGCCATCAAAACTTAAACATCAGAAATATGATGTGTATGATGATACTACACAAATCAATCAAAGCCAAATAGACCCATATCTTGCCAATATAAACTCGATTGTTTCTATTCTATGATTCTAATCAACTAAAAGGAGCTGGAATGTCGTTCGAAATAAACCAGGAAAAATGCCAGAAATGCGGCGCTTGCGCGGCGGCGTGCCCGGTCGGCGCGATTGAAATGAAGGACGGCAAATTCGTCATCGATAAGGACAAGTGCATCCAGTGCGGCACCTGCGCGGGCTTCTGCCCGGTTCAGGCCATCGCCCAATCCGCCAATAAATAATAATAGAATTGACTCCCCCCTTGCGGGGGAATCAAAATTTATGGAATAAATTTTGGTGGGGGGACAATGCTGAATTTATCCCCTCGTCGCATCGCCCTTCGGGCTCTGCGACTCTCCCGCAGGGGGAGAGTTGTTTTCATGTAATTTGTAAAACCCTGTATTTTATGATATGATTCCTATCATGTCTAAAAACAAATCCGGCCTTCGTAATTTCCTGACCAGCATCTACGGCTTTTCGTTCTTCAACGGATTGGTGTTCTTGTATCCGGTCTATGCGCTGTTCTTCGTCGATAACGGCATGACGGACGGCCAGGTTTCGCTTCTGTTCATAATATGGACTATCGCGCAAATGGCGGCGCAGATTCCCATCGGCATAGCGTCCAGCAAGATTCCGCTGAAAAACATAGTGATTTTCGGCCAGCTTATGAAAATGGGCGGCTTTTTCATTTGGTATGTCTATCCGACGTTCTTGGGCTTCGCCATAGGCTTCATGATGTGGGGCGTGATGTGCGGAATTTATAACGCCGTGTTCGAAAGTATGGTGTATGACGAGCTGAAAGGCCTTAAACAGAAGAAAATATATGCGAAAATCTGCGGCCGGAAATCCGCGGTCGAAACGGCCGGGTATTTGCTGAGCACGACCGGGTCCCTGATGCTTTTTTTCGGCTATGGCCCCATCGTGTATCTGTCCTTGGCGATGCTGGCGGTTTCGGTGCTGTTCATGGCGAACTTGAAATCGGCGGTGAAAATCACGAAAAGCGCGGGCGCCAGGTTTTTGAAGACTATAAAGATGAGCATGCGGGTCTTGGGCTCGTCGTCATACGTGGCGGCGCTGCTTTTTATAGTGTCGGCCATTACGGCGGTTTCGTTTATGGACGATTATCTGGGACTTATCGGAACGGAAATGGGCCTGCCCAAGGAATTTGTCGGCGCGACCCTGGTGATAACGGGCCTGTCGCGCAGCCTGGGCAATATGGTCGGTTATCGCTTTGAAAAGGCGCGGAATTTCTGGCTTGGGGCCGGGATAATCGGGCTTGGCGGGGCGCTTTTCGGCGCGGCGTCGGTGTTCGCGATACCGGGACTGGGGTTTTTCGGCCTGTTCTATTTTCTTATAGGCTTGCTGGGGGTTATGGCGTTTTCGAAATTCCAGCATGCGATTTCAAGCAATTGCCGAACGATGGTCCTTTGCATAAACGATTTCTTGCAGCAGTTCATGAGCATATTCGTCTATTCGATTATAGGGTTCGGAGTCGCGTTCGGAAGCTATAAATACAGCTTGCTGCTGCTTGGCGCGGCCTGCGTGCTGGTCGGCCTGACCACATTGTTCCTGGCGCCGAAAAAGCCGGCCGCCGGCTGCCCGATAGATTGCAAATGATTGTGTGAATTTCTTCCTAAATGCGGCGATATATACCGGGACGCAGTTTAATTGAAATAATCCAATTTCATGGCTTTCATAACGCGGTCGCGCGTCGCGGCGGCCCTTTCCCTGGCTTTCAGCGTTCCCTTCCGAAGAATTTCCATAACCGCCGCCGGGTCTTTCGCCAGCGATTCGCGGCGCTCGCGGATGGGGCGCAAAGTTTCCTGCAAAACCGAATTCAAAAACTTTTTGACGACGCCGTCGCCCAGACCGCCGCGCTGATAATGAGCCTTCAAAGCGGCCATGTTTTCATATTCGGGCAGAAAGGCCGCGAAATGTTCGGGGCGGGAAAACACGTCAAGGTAGATGAACACGGGATTGTTCTCGGTATGTCCCGGGTCTTCTACGCGAAGGTGCAATGGGTCGGTGAACATATTCTTGATTTTGGCGGCGATTTCGTCGGACGAATCTTTAAGGTAAATGGTATTGCCCAAAGACTTGCTCATCTTTGCGTTTCCATCTGTCCCGACCAAGCGCGCGGCGTTCTTGTCGGATACTATAAGGCATTCCGGCTCGACCAGGGTTTCGCCATAAAGGGAGTTGAATTTTCGGACGATTTCGTTCGTTTGCTCGACGACGGGCTTCTGGTCTTGCCCGACCGGGACAAGTGTGGCGTCGAAAGCGGTTATGTCCGCGGCCTGGGAAATGGGATAAGTGAAGAAGCCGACCGGGACCCCCTCGTTGAATTTGGACTTTTCGGCGATTTCGGATTTTATGGTAGGATTGCGTTCGAGCCGCGCCACGCTGACAAGGTTGCTGTAATAGAATGAAAGCTCGGGCAGTTCATGGACTTGGGATTGAAGGAAAAGGGTGGATATTTTCGGGTCGATTCCGACGGCCATATTGTCCAGGGCGACTTCCAGGACATTGTTTCGGATTTTATCGGGATTGTCGGCGTTGTCGGTAAGGCCCTGGGCGTCGGCGACTATTACGAATATCTCGTCATACTTTCCGCTGTTCTGCAAAGCGACGCGGTTCTGCAAAGCGCCCGCATAGTGCCCGATATGAAGCGGCCCGGTCGGCCGTTCCCCTGTAAGAATGATTTGTTTTTTCTTTTCCATGTATCCTCGCTCGTCGCCCCGGCGGAGGCCGGGGTCCATTGTTCATAGCATTATATTATATTGATTAGAAGCGATACATCAAGCCCAAACGAACCATCGGCATGAATTTGCACTTGTCGCCGCAGTCGTTCAAGGCCTTGTTCGCGTCGTTGATGGCGTCGCGCTTCTGGTTGTTGTAGTCGCCCCAAATGCTGTCGATTTGGTCCTGGATGGTGTCGCCGCCCGCGGTCCCCATGACTTCGTCGCGGATTTGGTTCAGCGTGTCGTTGATTGCCGGGTCGGAACTTGCGACGTCCGTTATCCACGAATTCGTCGTGCCGTTGATAAGGAAGTCGGCCAAGTCGCTCGTGATTGTGGCGCTGTCGCCCGGGACGCCGAATCCGCCGTATGCGCCGCCGTTAAGGTTGGCTTCGATTTGCGCGGCCAGGGCGCGCGCGACGATATTCTGGACTATGCTGTCGACATTGGGCGTGTTCATGCCCTGGGCAAGGGTCGTCCAGTCGCAGTTCGCGCTTCCGTCGAAGGCGTAGCACGCTTCGATGACAAGGTTGCGGTCGTCGATGTCCTTTTCGCGGATTCGCAGGGGCTTGGTATAGACGGCGCCCGCGTCGAAATAGATTTTGGCGCCGAGCAACAGCCCAAGGTCGAACCCAAGGCCGACATAAGGCCCGGAATATCGCCAATTTATGTTCGTCCCGAATTTCGAGCCGCCCTTCACGCGGAATTTAAGCTCGTCGTTGGTGTTGTCGATTGCCTGGACGAATCCGCCGGTCGGCGTATGGTTCGGGAAGAATGCGTTCGCGCCAAGTTCCAGCGACCCGGTGTAATATCCGCCGGTAAGGCGCCATCCGCCAAGGAACCATGTGTTGCCGAACGGATAGATGTCGAGCAAAGCGCCGAAATTCTTGTGCCGCAAATCCAGCGCGGCCTGGGTGCCCTGGAAGCTGAGCGGCGTATCGTCGATTTCGACCTGGTCCATCTTGAACGAAGGGAAAGTCTGCTTGTGGAACCAAAGGTTGACTTCGGGTTTAAGCTCGTATCCGTTGGCTGTGTCGGACATGATGGCCTTGGCGTTTATGGTCATGGGCGTCGTCATGTCAAGGCGCCCGCCGATTCGCTTCCACCAGAAGCTTTTGTGTTCCTTGTTGGCGTATCCGACCATCCAGTTGTGCCCGGGCATAATGGTGAATCCGGCGCCGAATTGCAGGCCGTAGGGCCAGTTGTCGTCATAGTCCTGGTTCGGCTTGTATTTGGCGACGTCTTCGTCGGCTTCCTCGTCGTCGTTCATATAGGCGTCTTCAAGGGCGGCGAAAGCGTTGTCTTCTTCGGCCGTGGCGGCTTCTTCATCCGCCGCAGGCTCGGCCGCGGGCTGTTTCCTGCCGGTCATGTCTATATCGATTACATAGGTCTTGTCGGCGCGCTCGTAGGCGTGCTTTGCGCTGGCTGCCTGGGCTTGTTCGGCCACGGACACCTTGTCGTTGCCATAGTCTATGGACGAAGCGGTCTGGGCCGTCGCCGCGGGAATCGCGAATCCCAAAATAGCGGCCAAGGCTAGTATTTTCTTCATGATTTTGTCCCTTGTATCAATTCCTATTCATATTATTCGACTTTTTGGCGATTTTCAAGAATATTTTCATAGCCGCCAGATAAACGCCGCCGGAAACGGCGATTGCGGCCGCCAAACCGAAAATATCCGATATTTCGAACGATTTAAGGCCGGCGAACATGGCCGCCGAAGCTAACGCGAACACCGCCGCCGTGCCAAGCGTGCCGGCGCGCAGGCGGAATAAACCGCGCCGATAAGCAATCCGGCCCATTATCAGCATGCGCGACCAGCTTGACAGCGCCGTTCCAAGCGCGACGGAAAGAAAGCCCATGAACGGATAAAGTATTATCGCCATGGCGGTTCCGCCCAATATGGCCTGCATGCTGATTTTGACGGGCGTCTTGGTGTCTTTCGCGGCGAAGAACGTCTTTTCGAAAACCTGCGCCAGGCTCATGGCGGGCAGGGCGGTTGAAAGCAGGGCGATTGCGCTGGCCGTCTGGGCGGTGTCGAAGGCGGTGAATTCGCCGCGCTGGAACAGGATTTTGACGATTGGCCCGGCAAGCGCCGCCAAACCGGCGAAGGCGGGCAGGGTCCAGAACAGGATATGCAGTATCGCGCGGTTCTGCTGGACGTGCGCGACCGCGACATTGTCGTCGGCCAAAGCCTTGGAAATCGATGTAAGCAAAATCGTCCCGATGGCCAATCCTATAATCGCGAAAGGCAGCTGGACAAGCCGGTCGGCGTAATAAAGCCAGGATACCGCGCCCGGCGTAAGGCTTGCGATAATCGTGCCAATCATGATATTGATGTGGTAAGCCCCGCTGCCGACTATGCCCGGAACCATGCGCTTGAAAAGCGTCTTCATGTCGGGCGATTTTTTAAGCCGGACCAAACGCAAGCCGAATTGCCCCTTGCGGATTCGCCGCCATAAAATCCAAAGCTGAACGGCGCCGGACAGCAGAATGGCGAAAGAAAGGGCATAAGCCGCCTGCCATCCGAACTTGACCGCGGCAAGCAGGCCGCCAATCATGAATATGTTGAGAAGCGCCGGCATGGCGGCGACCATGGCGAACTTGTTCGCGGCATTGAGTATGCCGGACAGGAACGCGACGGAAGTTATAAGAATCATATAGGGGAACAGCAGGCGCCCGACATAAATCGCGTCTTCCAGCTTGCCCGGCTCGGCGCTGAAACCGGGCGCAAGAATCCACATGATAAGCGGCATCGCGATAAGCGCGACGATTGTTATGCCAAGCGTTATCGCCATCAGCCACGAAAAAGCCATGCTTGCGAAATCGGCCGCGCCGGTTTTGTCGGCCTTGTCGCGTTCGACGAACATCGGCACGAACGAGGCTTGAAGCGCGCCTTCGCCCAGGATGCTGCGGAACATGTTCGGAATCTTGAACGCGGCGAAGAATATGTCCGACGCGCGCCCGGCGCCGAGTATGCCCGCGATAAGAACGTCGCGGACGAAGCCCAGCACGCGGCTTGCCGCGGTCCAGGCGCTTACCGATAAAAAGTGTTTGCGTATGCTCATTGTTTAGCCTAACATACACCACGAATTCGGAAAAATCAAATGATGAAACGACTTTTAATTTTTATCGCCGTCCTGTCAGTCGCGGCTTGCGGCGGCGACAAGCTGGACGAGCGGACAGACACACAAATCTACGCCGAAGCGCACGCGAAACTCGAAAAGCGCGATTACGCCGCGGCCGCATCGGGATTCGAAGACGTGGACAAGCTTCACCCGGCAAGCCCCTGGGTCGCGGACGCGTTGGTCCTTGCGGCTTATTCCTATTATATGGACGACGACTATGCGGGCGCCATCGCGGACATCGACCGGTTTCTGCGGTTCCAGCCGGGCCATCCCTACGCGGCCTATATGATTTATTTGAAAGGCCTAAGCTATATGGCCCAGGCGTCCGACGCGCAGCGCGACGCAAGCATGACCCAGGAAGCCCTGGCGGCGTTCAATTATCTTATCGAAAGGTTCCCGAAATCGGAATACGCCGAAAATGCGAGGAACAAAGTCGTGATTTTGCGGAATTATCTGGCGGGCAAATTGATGTTCGTGGCGCGCCAGGACCAAAGGGAAAAGAATTGGACTTCGTCTATCACGCGGCTGAACGCGCTTACAATAGCGTTCTACGACACGGCCATGATGCCCGAAGCGCTCTATCGCCTGGCGGTCGCGTATTCGGCGCTTGGAATGCGGCAGCAGGTGGCGGTGCACCAGGAATTGCTGCGGGTGAATTATCCGGATTCCGAATGGCTGGCCGCGTCCATGAAATTGTAGTTTGACATCGCGCCCGCCTTCCGGCTATAATCAACCTGTCATTCCGACGAAGGTCGGAATCTCAAATTGAAAAATTCATTACAAAGAGAATTGAGATGAAGAAATTGTTTTTGTCTTTAATCGCATTCCTGATGGCGACTAACGCGCACGCGGTGTGCCCCGTGTGTTCCGTGGCGATGGGCGGCGGATTGATATTCGCGCGCGAATTCGGGATAGACGACGTCATAACGGGCCTTTGGTTCGGCGCGCTTACGCTTTCGATGGCGATGTGGCTCGCGAATTATATGCGCCGCAGGGGCGTTACGAAATCATGGCCGTATGTCTTGGACTTGGTGGGATTCTATGCCTTGACCTTTTCGGTTTATTTCCTGCCGGACGTCCAGTGGGGCGCGTATACCTTGTGGGGAATCGACAAATTGTTCCTTGGAATCATAACCGGAAGCGTCCTGTTCTGGCTGTCGGCGTTCTCGTATTCCAAGATGAAGAAGAACAACGGCGGCCACGCCCTGTTCCCTTTCCAAAAGGTAGTCATGCCTATTGCGATACTGGGCGCCGCTTCTGTAATATTCTGGCTGATAACGAGGCAATAGATGGTTAAAGCTAAAAAACTCACATTGGACGAGATGATTGCGCAGCTGGACGACGCGAAGAAGGCCAACCCCTTGGACCTTTCCGCCGACCAGGACTTGTCGATTGCATTGATGAACCTGACCAGCCTTGAAGAGCACTTCTTTTTCAGCGGCGGCAAAACGGGCAAAACCGGATTTTACGACTTGATAAATATCGTGCGCGAAATGCGCAAAGACCTGATGGGCCGCATAGTGAAGCAAAGCGGCGGCGACAACGGCGAAGTATGGTGCATATCGAAACACCTTCTGGCCGCCAGTATGCGCCTTATGGAAGTCGGCACCAAGCAGCTGGGCCGCGGGAACAAGGACGACGCTTATAATCTGTTCAATAAGGCATACGAATTGTATTCTCTTTTCTGGGGCATTAATATGGGCCTTGTGGACTTGTCGGGCGTGCAAAGAATCGCGGCGGAAGTCTCCGAACAGGTAAAAGCCATAGTCCCCGCCGCCGGCACTTGCAGTCTGCCCTCTGCCCCCTCCCCGAAAGAATCGAAAACGATGGTCGGCAAACTGGGCACCTGGGTCAAAGACGCCGTGAATTGTTGTATTGAATAATAGGAATAAAAAAATAATCGCCGCCCCCTTGAAAAAGGGGGCGGCGTCATTATTATTAAAATAGCAATTAAATAAGATTCAAAAAATCTTAGCGGAGTCGCGTTTTCGAGAGAAAATCGTCCGATGTGAAGGAAAACCGACCCGAGCGTATACTGAAGCGTATCTGAGGGTCGGTTTTCCAAGCAAGCGGGCGATTTAATCCGAAAACGAAAAACTGAGATTGATTTTTTGACAATAAAAAAGGAGACAAAAATGGCGAAAGTATTGGGCATTGACTTGGGCACGACGAATTCCTGCGTCGCCTTCATGGACGGCGATAAGCCGAAGATAATCGAAAACGCCGAAGGTCAGCGCACAACCCCTTCGGTCGTCGCCTTCGGGGCCGACAATGACGAGCAATTCGTCGGAACTACCGCGAAAAACCAGGCCGTCACCAACCCGACCAACACCATTTATGAAATCAAGCGTCTGATGGGCATGCGATTCGACAGCCCGGAAATAAAGGAATTCGAAAAGCTTTCCCCGTATAAAATCGTGAAGGGCGACAACGGCGACGCCTGGGTCGAGATAAAGGGCAAAAAATACGCGCCGTCGCAAATCTCGGCCATGATTTTGGCGAAACTCAAAAAAGACGCCGAAGCGTATTTCGGCGAAAAAGTCTCCGACGCCGTGATAACCGTTCCCGCATACTTCAACGATTCACAAAGGCAAGCCACGAAAGACGCGGGCCGCATCGCGGGCCTTAACGTGCTGCGCATAGTGAACGAGCCGACGGCGGCCGCGCTTGCCTATGGCATGGATAAGAAGAAGGACGGCGTAGTCGCGGTCTATGACTTGGGCGGCGGAACTTTCGACATATCGATTCTTGAAATCGTCGACGGGGTGTTCGAGGTGAAATCGACGAACGGCGACACCGCGCTGGGCGGCGGCGACTTCGACAAAAGGATAATGGAATACCTGCTGGCCGAATTCAAAAAATCGAACGGCATAGATTTGAAGTCGGACAAGCTGGCGTTGCAGCGCTTGAAGGAAGCTTCCGAAAAGGCGAAAATCGAATTGTCGTCGAAAACCGAAACCGAAATCAATCTTCCGTTCATCACTGCGGACGCGAGCGGCCCGAAACATTTCGCGGTGAAATTGACGCGCGCTAAATTGGAATCGTTGGTGGACGATTTGATTTCGAAATCGATAGAGCCGTGCAAAAAAGCGATGAAGGACGCGGGCCTTGAAAAATCGCAAATATCCGAAGTTATCTTGGTCGGCGGCCAAACCAGAATGCCAAAGGTCCAGCAGGCGGTCAAAGACTTCTTCGGCAAGGAACCGCACAAGGGCGTGAACCCTGACGAAGTCGTCTGCATGGGCGCGGCGGTGCAGGGCGGCGTCTTGAAAGGCGACGTCAAAGACGTGCTGCTGCTCGACGTAACCCCGTTGTCGCTTGGAATAGAAACTCTCGGCGGCGTGTTCACGCGCCTTATCGACCGCAATACGACGATACCGACGAAGAAATCGCAAGTGTTCTCGACCGCCGAAGACAACCAGACGGCCGTCACCATCCGCGTGTTCCAGGGCGAGCGCGAAATGGCCGCGGATAATAAGCTGCTTGGCCAGTTCAATCTTGAAGGCATCGCGCCCGCGCCGCGCGGGCTTCCGCAGGTAGAGGTTTCGTTCGATATAGACGCGAACGGAATCGTCCACGTGTCGGCGAAGGACAAAGGCACGGGCAAGGAACAGATGATTTCGATTAAATCGGACGGCGGCCTGTCGGAAGACGACATCAAAAAGATGGTGAAGGAGGCCGAAGCGAACGCCGAATCGGATAAACAGAAACGCGCGCTCGCGGACGCGAAAAACGCGGCCGAAGGGCTTTACCATTCGACGGAAAAAGCGCTTAAAGAGCACGGCGACAAGCTGGACGCGGATACGAAGAAGGCGATAGACGAAGCCATGGCCGATTTGAAATCGGAAATGGATAAATCGGACGCGACCGCGGAAAGCCTGAAATCGAAAACCGAAGCATTGTCGGAACGCGCGATGAAGCTGGGCGAAATGATTTATAAACAGGCCCAGGCCGAAACCGGCGCGGCCCAGGAACAGCCGAAGAAAAACGACGACGGCACAATCGACGCCGACTTCGAAACTAAATAAAAAGTTCCCCCCGTAGCGAGGGGTGCCGCGCCGGAGTCCAAAGGACGAAGGCGGGCGGGGTGGTCTTTAAGTCGCCGCATTTTGCGGCGACTCTTTTTATTCTTTGTCATTCCCGCGTCCCGGGTCCCGCGGCCGAGCCAGCGAAGCGCCGCGCAGGCCGTGGGTGGGGTGGCGGGAATCTCAAATTGTTCACAAATCGTCGGCCTGGGCCGACTCTTTTTTTACAACTTTTCCGCTTGATTTTTGTGAATGGGGGGGGGTAGGCTGATAGAAAATAAAGGCCCCCAGAATGAAGAAAACCCTAATAAACATAATCGGCGGATTGATTCCTTACAGACCTTGGCGCGTCCGCGCAAGAAACATTTTGCATTTCGGTTTGATAAAATCCATACGCGCGCGCCTTGCCGAACCGAAGCTGGAATTTCCTTATAAGCTCGCGATAGTCGCCATCGCGAAAAACGAGGGCGCGTATTTCCGCGAATGGATTGAATACCATCGCATGCTTGGCGTGGAAAAGTTTTATATCTATGACAATGAATCGACGGACGATATAAAGGAAGTTTTGGCGCCTTATATAAAATCCGGCGTGGTCGAGTATAAATTCTGGCCGGGCCAGAAGCAGCAGCTGGCCGTTTATCAGCACGCCTTCGACACGAAAAAATTCGAAGCGAAATGGTTCGCGGTTATAGACTTGGACGAATTCTTGGTGCCGACGGAACATGAAACCATAACGGAATATCTGGATTCGCTTCCGAAAGATACTTCGCAGGTTTGGGCGGGCTGGGTCATGTATGGTTCGAACGGCCACGAGAAGAAACCGGCTGGCCTGGTTATAGAGAATTTCAAAACCCGCGCGGCGAAAAACAATTTCAAACTTCCGGGCGACATGTATAAGACCATCGCGAACCCGCGCTTCACGGCGCGCCCCGGAATCCACCGCCGCCATATGTTCGCCGGGAAAAACGTCATGTCGAACGAAGGCCCGATAGAAGGCTTCGCGATAAGGTGCAATCATTACCATTGCAAATCGTGGGAGGAATATTCGAAAAGGGCGCCGCGCGGTTCGGGCTGCGGCGGCGCGGCGGGCGGGATAAGGAAATACACAAGGGAAGCGTTCGACATCTGCGACCAGAACGAAGTTGACGACCCTATAATGGACAAATACATCGCGCCTTTGAAAAAGAGGCTGTCCTAACCAAAAACAACGCCTGAAACAAAAAGGCTAATCATATGATATGTTCTTTCCGTCCGACGACTTCGGCCGCGATGATTTGCCTTTGTTTCAGGCGAAGAATGCCGAGCGCGCCGCTGTGTTCGTGTTTTTCTTTCGCGTTATATTCGATTTTTATCCGGCTTCCTTCCTCGATAAAAACGTTCTTGTTAAAATACGGGCCTTCCTTGACGACCAGTTCCCTGGGCATGAATATATTCGAGCCGTAAATATAATCCGCTGGGCCGATTCCCTGCATCGGAAGAATCTGTTCCATCCACAGCTCGTTCTGCGAAGCGCGGAAAACTTCTGCGTAGATTGTCTGTTTCATGATTAGCGCTCTTTCCATTCGGCGATGCCGATATAGACGCGGCCCGGTATTCCGTATATCCCGAACTTCATGCCGCCCGCGTATTTGTCGGTCATGACGGGGGTCGCGCCAAGCTCTATCATCTTCTTATGGGTCGCGGCATAATCTTTGGTCGTCAGATAAATCATGGTGTGCGAAGGAAAATCCTTTTCCGGCCATTCCATGATTCCCGCGAACGGCCACATCTGGCCTTTCGCTTTCAGAACTTTATAGTCCATGCCGGGCGTTTCGCTGGCTTTTGTTTCGACAACCTGGGTGCCGAAAACATCGTTCAGGAATTTGATTGTGGCGGCCGGGTCTTTCGAATATATGTCAATCCAGCTGGCTGCGCCCTCGTTCTTCATGGGATTCGCCTTGATGAAGACCCATACCATCGCGATGATAAGAATAAGCTGGATGAAAAATCCGATTTTCCAAAACATTGCCGACTCCTTTTTTATATCTTAATTCCTTCGCGCCATCCTGTCCATAATAAAGGCGGTGTTGACGGCCGAATTGACCGCGGCCTTTTTATATTCGGGATTCACGATATATTTCGAAGTCCCGGCGTTCGCGAAAAGGGCGATGTTCTGGAACGCCATCATGTCGGTCTTGTTCCATGCTTCCGCGGTGCGGCAGCCGCTGCTTGGCGTGGTCGCGACCTTGTTCGGATTGCGCGGGCAGGGGATGACCCCGTCGATGCGGACGTCCTGGTCGACATGATACGACCGCGGCCAGTTCTCGTTAAGGAACTGGACGGGCGCGCGCTCGTCCACAAGATTGTGCCGGCAGGAATTCACGATGCCGAAGGAATTGTTTTTCATCTTGCGGAATTCTTCCGGCCCAAGGAAACCCTTCGTCGAATCGTTCGCGGTTATCGATATGCTGAGAAGATTGCTCTCGCCAAGCAAAGTGTCCAAATCCCTGTAATCCGGATTGTCGATTTTGGTCCTGTTCCAAAAATGGACGTCGTATTTGCCCCTCAGCTTTTCATATAACGCCTGATGAATGTTCCCGAAGCCGATAAGGCCGATTTTGACGTCCCGCGGGTTCGGCATATAGACGCCCGCCTTGTCCGGCGCGATTATTTGGTTTATGGCCGCGCGTATGAAATCGCGCTTGTGGTTCGCGACGGAGTCGCTGTTCGCGCCGGGCGTGTTCGTTATGGCGATGCCGAGTTCTGTCGCCGCCGCGGCGTCGATGTAGGATTCGTATCCGGTGCCGCCGAAGGAAATCAGTTTCAAGTTTTTCGCCTGGCTTAAAACTTCCCGCGAATAATAATCGTCGCCGCCAAGGTAAAGAATATCCGCGTCGCGGATGGTGTCGGCCAGCGCGGCCGGATTATTGATAAGATGGTCTTGGAAGGTTAGTTGGAACTTGTCGTTTTGAACAAGCGCCAAAGCGTCCTTGAACAAAGGCGACAGATGGGAAATATGCAGTTTGAGTCTTGCCATTATTTCATTGCTCTAAGAACATGATTTCCTTGCCGTGGGCTTTGGCGTATTCGATTTCGTTTTTCGTGCTGAATCCGGTATATCCGCCCTTGTTCACAACAAAAATCGCATCTGACAAATCTATCTTCTTCAAGTGCCCCCTGTCCAAGACTTCTTCCTGTTCGGGCGTCAAGTCCTCTTTTTTCCCGGACGGATAGATGCAGCTTAGAACGCAGTTTCCGTCGAGTTCCAGTTTTTCGGACCAATATATCATTTCTTGTTGGAATTTAAGCGAACCGCAGATAGTTATTACTTTCATAATCTTTGTCCCAAGTTAATGGTGGAGCCAATCGGATTCGAGCACGAGCGAATAAGCACACAACGAGCGGCGTTGTTAGCCGTGAGTTGATGTGCGCGTCGCGAGGGAACGAAGGATGGCGCGGTACCAAGTTAATGGTGGAACCGAGGAGATTCGAACTCCCGACCTCTTCATTGCGAACGAAGCGCTCTACCAACTGAGCTACGGCCCCACGGATTTCAAACTATAAAGCACGCGCCGCCCATTTTCAACATATAAATATTAATACTTGACGAATTCATAGATTGTCATATAATAAACCGAACAGGAGGCGAGAATGCCCGCGAAAAAGCAAATCATAAACTATCTGGACAATCAGCATCGCCAGCGGGCCGCCGAAGATTATGCCGAAGACCTTGTCTTGTGCTGGTATCCGGCGAACGGCGGCAACACCCTTCTTGTCGGCGGCGGATACGGGTGTTATGGCGAAGGTTTCGCCACCGACAGAATTCTCGGCAGCTTCACATTCACGAACATAGATTTGCACATCGACCCGCTTTGCATGCACAACTCCCAATTTGCGAATATACAGGCGGATTATATAACATACGCGGGATTCAAGCCCGGCCAGTTCCACGAAATTTGGGCGAATTACGTGTTGCCGGTGTATGCGGTCAGCCGCGCCGCCGCGAAATTATTTTATTTGAAGTCGATGCTGTATCTTGCGCCCGGCGGGCATTTAAGGGTGTGCGGCCCCGACACGATTGCCCGCTTCGATGAAATACGCGCGAAATGCGGCAAGAACTATCCGGCTTTCGCGCCGATAATGGAAGGCGCGCGCATGGAATTGGAATATATGGAGAAAATCCTCGGCATGAGAATCTTGTTCTCGGGCACGCTTTCATGCGCGGACGAAAGGCTGGAAATATTCAAAAAGCCGTATGAAAAGGTCGCGGAATTCAACAAGGCGGTTCAGGATAGAATCGACACGATAATGTCCTATTCGCCCGAGCTGGGTTTCGAAGTGAAAATCCACAACCTCCTTCGGAAACAGACCCTGTCCTATAACGCTAAATAAAAGTTGCAAAAACTCCGCGGCCGTTATAAAATCCGGCATGGCTGAAAAATACATAACTACCCCGATTTATTATCCGAACGGCGCGCCGCATCTGGGCAGCGCCTATACCACCGCGATGTGCGACATCCTGCGCCGCGCCTTCAAGCTGCAAGGCGACAACGTCTTCTTCACGACAGGCACGGACGAGCACGGGCAGAAAATGCAGGACGCCGCAGCCGCCGCCGGATTGCCCTTCGAAGAATTCGCGGCGAAGCAAAGCGCGCGTTTCAAACAGCTTGCGGACGAGCTTGGCGCGACGCCGGATTTTTTCATTCGAACCACTATGCCGGAGCATAAAAAGATAGTCCAGGAATGGCTGGCGGACGCGCACGCGAAAAAAATTCTTGTGAAGAAAAAATACAAGGGACTTTACTGCGTCGGGTGCGAGCAGTTCAAAAAGGAATCCGACCTGGACGCGCGCGGCTTATGCGCCGACCACCAGAAGGCGCCGACCGAGATGGAGGAGGAAAATTATTTGCTTCCATTGGAGCCGCACCGCGAATGGCTGGTCGGGTATATAAATGAAAATCCCGAATGGATTCAGCCTGAAAGCTACCGCGCCGAAGTCTTGAACATGCTTAAAGAACCGCTTGACGACTTGTCGATTTCGCGCCCGAAAAAGCGCGTGTCCGCCGGCATAGAATTCCCGTTCGATACGGACCAAGTCGCCTATGTCTGGTATGACGCCCTGATAAATTATATAACTTCGCTTCGCATAAACAAATTCGACTCGCTTTGGAAAAACTCCATCCACGTCATAGGCAAAGACATACTGAAGGCGCATTGCATCTATTGGCCGATAATGCTGCGAAGCTTCGGCCTGCCGCCCGCGCATCGGACTTGTGTCCATGCCTTCTGGACGGGCGAAGGCGGCGTCAAAATGTCGAAAAGCCTGGGCAATACCATCGACCCGTTCAAAGTTATAGGCGAGCTTGGCGCGGACGCGTTAAGGTTTTACTTCGCGCATAACGCGGCGATTGCGAAGGATTCCGTCATATCGGAAGATTTGCTGAAAAAAGAATACGGCGTGCTTGCGAACAACTTCGGCAATCTTTATCTTCGCACATTCAAGATGATGGAGAAATATTCGCCGGATATGGAATTGTCCGTCCAGCCCAAGGCGCCAGGAATAGAAAACCTTTCGGACATCAAATCGCTTGCGGAAAATATCTTGAATAAAAGCTCGGAACTTAATCTATATATAGATAAAACGCAGCCCTGGTCGCTTGCGAAAGACGGGGCGAAACGCGAAGAATTGCTGTCGGTCTTGAAAACATTGGGGCAGGGAGTCTTGGAATTGGCTTATATGGCCCGGCCGATTATGCCGGCGGCGTCCGCGAATATAATCGAATCTTTCAAAACGAAAAACCCGGTCGTCCTCTTCCCGAAACTGGAAGGCTAAAAAGTCCCCCTCCTGCGGAACCGCTCCGGCGCTAAGCGCCGGGGCGGTTTTTTTATACGGAAAGCGCCCTTCCGGGCGCTTTTTTTCGGCAGCTTATTTGCCGTTCGCGAAGCGGCTGACGCGCCGCAAGGTTTCAAGCCAAATGTCGTAAATCTGACCGCTTTCCAAAAGGATATTGCCGTCCTTGTCCTGCGTATGATGAACCGCCGTCCCGCAGCCGTGCATGTCGCAGTTCATCCAGTAATTTTCGAAATCGTAATCCGCTATCTGGATTCCGGATTTGTTCGGCGTGCGCATCGCCGCCTTGTAAATCGGCGTTCCCGGATACGGCACGAGAATGCTGATGTGCGGAACGCTGCAAAGCCCTTGTTCCAAATATTCGATGATTTTGTCCTGGGACTTGCGCGCGGTCTCCAAACTTTCGCCGGGCAGCCCGATAATCCAATAGCACTGCGTTTCCATCCCCGCGTCGCGGATTGTCTTCAATGAATTTTTTATAGTCGCCACGCTGACGCCCTTCGATATTTTCCGCAGCTGCTCGTCGCATCCGGATTCGCACCCGATGGCGACCTGCCGGCATCCCGCCTTTTTCATTTTCGCGCAAAGCGCGGCGTCGATTTTGTCGGCGCGCGTTTGGCACCACCATTCGTATGGCGTATTGATTTCAATCATTCTGTCCAATAGTTCGTTTGAAAGCGTCATGTCGTCGAACATGCAAAGGTCGCCGAATACGAATTGTTTTTTCCGAAGGGGCAGCTTGTCCAATGCGCGGATTTCGTTTATGACCTGGTCCGTCGTCTTGCGCCGGTTTCCGCACTTGTCGAAGAACGAGCCGACCGAGCAGAAACTGCATCGGTTCGAACATCCCCACGAAGTGTTTATACGTATCGAAATCTTGTCCATATAATCGCCGAACAAATCGTATCGCGCGGGGATTTCCTCTGCGAATTCTTTTTGGGTCGTAGTGGCGCGCGTCTGCGAATGTATTTCCTTGAAGTATCCGCGCGCGGATATGTGCGGCGAATACACAAGCGGATTTTCCGCGATTGCGGAATCGAGGTTGTCGATGTCCGCCGCCAGGTCGGACACGACCTTTTCGCCTTCGCCTATTACGACGCCGGATATGTATGGCATATGGGCCTGCATGGCATACAGCGGGGCGACGCTCGGCTGAATTCCGCCCAGCAATATGTTGCCGGATATTTTTTTCGCGGCGCGCACCAGGGGCCAGCTCCATTCCGCGAAGGATTGCGTCATGAACGAAATCAGGGTCAGTTTGGATTCGTATTTTGAAAGTTCTGCGGCGATGTCTTCCTCGGTCAGATAGCCGCGGCCCGCGGCGCGCTTGTCGCGGTCGATGAAGTTAAGGTCCAGCATCTTGATTTTTACGTTCGGATTTTTGTGTAGGACATGCTCGGCGATTCTTTTAAGGCCCTGGTTGATTTCATAGGGCGAGTCGCCGATAAGCGCGCCAAGCTTGTCCTCGACTGCCTTGAAATATTCGGCTATGACGGGGTGCTCGGTGTCCTGCTTTTTGCAAACGGGCGGCTGAATCATCAAAATGTCGAATTTTTCGGGCATAAATCCATTATAAATGGAAATAATAATTTGTCAACATTATTTTATATCAAGAACCAAAGGCGCGTGGTCGGACGCGCCCGCGGCGCGCCGCGGCGCCAGGTCGATTTCGATGTTTTTCGCCATATGCCGCGCCGCCTTGTTCAGCAGAAAATAATCAAGCCGCAACCCGTGGCCCTTTTCCAAACTTCCGCCGCGATAACCAATCCAAGTGTATCCGACTTTGTCCTTTCCGTGAATTTCGCGCCAAGCGTCCGTCCAGCCGCTGTCCAGCCATTCCTGCATTATGCGCCGCGCGGCCGGCGCGGAAATGCTGGAACCTTCATAGGCTTTGGGATTCCAAACATCGATGTCTTGTATTGCGACATTGAAATCGCCCGCCAGAATCGTCGGCAATTCGTCGTCCAAAAGCGGCGCGATGTGTTCGGTGAACTTTTTCATCCATTCTATTTTATAAGGAAATTTCGGGCTGTCTTCGGCCTCGCCGTTCGGCATATAGGCATTGACGACGCGAACGCGCCCGTCGACGACGCACTCCGCCATGCGCGCGTCGGCGGCATGGGGCAGGGTGGGCAGGCCGCGCGAAAAATCCTCTATCGAAGGCTTGGCAAGAACCGCGACGCCGTTCCATGATTTTTGGCCGAAGGTCTTGACGTTGTAGCCAAGGTGGTCGAATAGGATGTGGGGGAATTGCTCGTCCGTCGCCTTGGTTTCTTGAAGCAGAACCACGTCGGGCTTGGCGGCGGCCAGAAAGTCCAGGAAATTCTGCGCGTGCGCCCTGATTGAATTGATGTTGAAAGTTGCGATTTTCATTTTTCGGCTCCATTTGACAAACGGATTATAGCATTGTAAAATCATCCGGTCTAGCTATAAACATAAAGGAAATGACAAACGCATGGTCTGGCAAAGACAGATGACAGCGAGCGAATAAGCGCACAATAAGCGCCGTTATTAGGCGCGAATTGATGTGCGCGTCGCGAGATGCCGTCGGAAGGCGCGCATTGTCGTTTAACAAAAAGGAAGCAGAGATGAACATGTGGCAACTATATGAAGACGCGGTCGCGAAAGCGCCGAACAATACCTTCATCGCCCGCGAAGGCATCGCCTACGCGCGGTTTCTTGAAGATATAAAGGCGCGCGCCGTGGCTCTTCGCAAATTGGGCGTGGAATCTGGCGACAATGTCGGGGTTTTATCGCACAATATAAAGGAATTCCCGCAAACGCTTTTCGCGTTGTGGGGCCTTGGCGCGCGCGCGCTTTTGATGGACACGAACCTGACGCGGTTCGAGTATGAGAATATGCTGGAACGCGCGGGCGCGAAATTCGTCGTGTGCGAAAAGAATTACATATTCAATTCGGACAAGGGCGTCGTGTTCTACGACATCAAAACGCCGGAAGTCGTGAACAAGGAAACGTATGAATTCGAGCCGGTCGAAGTGGCCGACTGCGAAATCGCGACGCTTTCGTTCACAAGCGGCAGCACGGGCACGCCGAAAATCGTGCCGCTTACGCACTTCAATCTGGTGCAGACTGCGCGCTCCATCAACGATATGCGGGATTACATTTCGAACGGCGATATGCTATACGGCTTTCTGCCGATGTATCACGTGTATGGCTTCGCGGTCGAGCTTTTGGCGGCGCTGCACTTTCAGTGCTCCATCTTGTTGCAGCCGACCGTCAATCCGAAGGAAATCGCCGCGGACTTGGAAAATTTCAAGCCGCACGTGATTCCCGCGGTGCCGCGCCTGTTCGAAGTCTTCCGCAACAAGATAATCGACAACTTCAAGGCCAAGCGCCTGTGGTGGTTCGCGGGCTTCGTGCTTCGCCGCCAGAAGACGCTGAAAATGTTCGGCCTTGGGTTCCTGGTAAAGGCGATACAGGGCCCGGTGCAGGAAAAATTCGGCGGCCGCGTGAAGCTGCTTATCGGCGGCGGCGCGGCGACCAAGCCCGAGGTCGAGCTGTTCTATAAAAGATTCGGCTTCAACTTCATACAGGGCTACGGCCTTACGGAAACCGTCGGCCCCATCTGTATCAGCATGCCGAACGACAAGCGCCTTCCGTTCGCGATAGGCGCGCCGCTTACGAACAACACGTTCGAAATCCGCGGCAAGAACGCGGACGGCGTGGGCGTTCTGTGGCTGAAAGGCCATTCGGTGTTCGGCGGCTATTTGGACAACGACGCGGCTAATAAGGAAGCGTTCGACGACAAGGGCTTCTTCGATACGGGCGACATGGTTGTCCTGGATAGGAATGGCGAGCTTCACTTCCAAGGAAGAAAGAAGCTGGTCATCGTTCTGGACAGCGGCAAGAATGTTTATCCGGACGAGCTGGAAGGCCTGTTCATGCAGATTCCCGGCGTGAAGAACGTCGCGGTTTTCGAGCATAGGATAAACGACAAAACGATTGTCTACGGCGTGTTCCAGGTCGAGCCCGGCACGCAGATTGCGGAATTGGAGAAAGGCATAAGGAAGCAGAATTCGAAAGTCGCTTCCTATAAATGGTGCAGCCATTTCGCGATGACCGAAGACGACTTGCCGATGACTTCGACGACGAAAGTGAAACACCACGAAGTGAAGAACCGCCTTGAATCCGGCCATTATCCGGTTAGAAAAGAGTAAAAGCAAAATGTCGTCCCCGGCTTTGCCGGGGACCGCATCAATTCGTAAGGAGCCCGCGATGCCAATCGAACGCACCCTGATAATCCTGAAACCCGACGCGGTGAAGCGGAAGCTTTGCGGGAAAATAATATCTGTGTTCGAGGACGCCGGTCTGGATATAATCGCGGCGAAATTTTTCACCCCGCCGAAAGAATTGCTGAACAAGCATTATTCCTGCGCGCCGGAATATATAGAAAGTTTGGGCCGCAAAAACTTGGGCGCGTCCGCGGACAAAGCCGCATGCATGAAGCAGGGGCAAATCGTCTACGACAGATTGATGGATTATATAACGGGCGGCGTTATGGCGATGGTTCTTTCGGGCAACGAAGCGGTCGCGATAGTGCGCAAGCTTTGCGGCACGACGAATCCCGCGGCGGCGGACCCGGCGACGATACGCGGGAAATATTGCATGGATTCCTACGACTTGTCGAACGCCGAGAAACGCGCGTGCCACAACCTTATGCACGCGAGCGGAACGGCGGACGAAGCCGCGTTCGAAATTTCCCTCTGGTTCCCCGAACTATCCTAGTTGTCATCCCCGGTAACCGCGCCGCAGGCGGGGCGCCCGGGACATCATCCTTGTTATCTTCCGTTGAACCTTTCCTGCCACTCGTTGGCGGTCGCCATCAGCATCTCGATTTTATCCATGTCGGCCACGCCGCCGGTCATGACGCCGCTGCGCGCGCAAATGTCGATTTTTTCGACGTCGCCGCCCAGCTTCATGCAAAGGTTGGTAAGCGCGAATCCGATATTGCCCGGGTTTATGCCGCCGCTCCACGCGGCCGGTTTTATGGCGGCGGCTACGACGTCGTGTTCGTTCATGATGTTGCGCGAGCCGACAATCCAGTTCTCGGGAAGATTGTCGTTCACAAGCGATTTAAGGTTTCTTAGCAGCTTCTCGTTTTCAAATTTCCATATCTTGCGATAGACGAAGGAATAGGTTAGCTTGGTATTGAGCACGATGTAATATTCTGAATTCGTGAACAGGTCGGAATCGGGATTCGCGCGCGTGGCCAGCATGCGGTTGAAGTTCGCCGGGTCCCAGTTCTGTTTTTGTTCTTCGCTTAGACTTATCAGGTTGTAGACGACCCTGTCGGTGTCCTTGCCGATGGTGTCCCATATCGTGCAGTCCTCGAACTTTTGTCCGTATGCGAAAACGTTGCAGTATCCGTGGTTCAGATGGACGGCGGTTTCATAATGCGCGGCATCCTTCATGGAATTCATCGCCTTCAAAAGCTCTATCCGCGGCGCGTCGTCGATACCCGCGGCGTTTCCGTTTTCGGGGCTGCCGTAAAGCACGACGCTGAAAACCATGTCAAGGTCCGGGAATTTTTTCGCCAGCTCGATTAAGTCGCCGGTTTTTATGTTCGGCGTGATTTCTTCGATTTCGATGCGCTTAATCTTTTTCATAAGGGCAATGCTATTACACAAAAGCTGGTTTGTCAATTCTTAAAATTACCGGTTGCACAGGCCGTGGCGGCAGATTTTGACGCCGATTAAGCCCGCCGCGATTATGCACATTGTCATCAAGGCCAGATAATATTTCAGCCATTCGATATGCCCCGAAAACCCGATTGTGAACAGGATAAGAAAGCTTAGAATCCTTCCCATGTTCAGCACCATTTCGCCCGCGACGAAAAACTCCGCGCGGCTGTCCTTGCCGACGCAGGCGGAATTCGAGGCGTTCATAAAGTTGGTCGCCTGGACATTGTCGATGAATTTCAGCGCGGTCGCGACTGCAAGCTGATATATGACGAAAGTTATGGCGCCCGAGAATCCGACGAACGCAAGCGCCGCGGCGCCGATAAGGATGTTGGAAAACAGAAGCATCTTCGGAAACGCGGCGGGCTTCCCGAATCGCCCGAACAGGAAATTCGCGGCGATGGCGACGGCGGCGAAGCTTGACGACAGGATACCCAGCAATAAATTGGTGTGGAATAAATATATGGTGAACATGGTAAGCACGACGCCAAGCGGCCCGTAAAGCGAAAACCCGCCCAAAAATTCTATCAGATAGACGCGGCGGATAAGTATGCTTCGCTTGGCGCTGGACACGAAGCACGCCAGCCCGAATTTCTGGTCGCTTGCGCCCTTGCTGTGCAGAAAGAACGAAAGGAAGAATTCGACGACAAGGAAAACGCACATGGCTATCGCCATCTCTTCGTATGAGCCCGCGGTTATGAACAAGCCCAAAAGCGCGGGCGTCATGACGGCGACGACTCCGCCGATGGTGGCCCTGTATCCGATGAACGGCGCCATGATTTTCTTTTTGATTTTTTCCCCCGTTATGATGTTCAGCGGGCAGTGCCTGAACGCCATCGCAAGCCCGTAGACCGCGCCGAAAATCGCGATGTAGGGCGAGATGGAGTCGCCCAGGCGCGCAATCGCGGCCAGCAGAAGGAATTGGATTATTACGCTGAACCGATAGACGAACATTTTTTCGCGGCGCTTCACATAGTCGGCCAGGATAAGGAATCCGAAAGCGACGGCGGTGAAGAAGGCGATGTTGTAGACGGACAGCGCCACGGCTTCGTTGTCCGAAATCTGCATGATGTATGCGATAAGGAAGGTTCCGAAAAACGTTCCGACGATTGAATGTATCGCATTGAGTAAAATCAGAATCTTCGCTTCGGAATTCAGCCTTAGTTTCATATATAACTCCCTTTTGTCAGCAGGAATTATATCACAATATTAAAATTCCACCAAACGAACCTGTCCGGGATTGTTCGAAGATTGCGGCGTGTTGAAAAGATACCACATCAGCCCGATGAAAGCGACGCCGCCCGCGACATAAAGCAGGGTGTTCATGGTGTCGGCCTTGCTGTTGTTGTTCTTGCCGGGCAAACCGGCGCTTTGCGGGCAGAACATCGGGTCGCCGCTGGGCATGGTTCCGCACGGAACATACGAATAGGGAACTTGCCCGCCGCACGGCGCATAGCCGCCCTGCGGTATGTGGCAATAGTCAAGCGCCCGCGCGGGCAACGCCGCTGTGGCGAATAAAAAAGCGAACAACATTCTTCTCATAATGAAGATTATAGAAAAAACCGCCGCCCGATGGCAACAGGAAAATTTTACCCGCGCTCGATGTGGCTAAGCCTTCTTAACGTGCTGTAAAACGGCCGGGCCCAGCCGCTTTCGGGGTAATTGTCCGAATATAAATATCTCCCGACGATATTGACGCTGATTTTGAGATATGTCCCGGCCTTTGCGGTGATTTTTATATTGTCAGAGTCCAAGGTATAAGTGTCCGTCTTTTCGTCTTCCTTGATTCTGGGCTCCATGCCAAGCCATATAAGGAAGTGCATGATGCGTCCCGGCGTCATAAGCGGCGTGTCTGTCCAGGTTTGTTTGTAAGTGTCCGGGCTGTGCGATTTGATGTATTTGATGAATTGCCCCAAAATTTTCAAGCGATGGTCGGTCCGGGCGGTGCAGTGCGCGCAGTCATGGCAAAAATCGACGAATTCGCCCTGGGCGCGCCATTTGGCGGCGTTGCCGTTCCTCCTGTCAAGCTGGAACCTTTTTTCGAAATGCGGCGCGGCGATATTGAAGTGTATGGAATCCATCGGAATGTCGTCGTATTCGTGGTATTCGTCGTTGAAATTGTAGCTGGTCTTCCAGTCCGGATGGGTTTCTGCGATGCGCTTTGCCAGCGGGCATTTTTCGCGGAAGCTTTTTTCTTCGGTCATGTCGTCGAAAGCGCCGCAGTTCTGGTTGGAAAACCAGAAATCGCCCTGGCGCCCGTTATAGTCGAACTGCACCATGTTTTTCTTGCACCAGCCTATCGGCGAAGCGGTGAAGTCGAAATCGAAGAAAACGCCCTTCATCTTATCGTCCTTTTTTGGTTTTATTTATAAAGTCCGGGGAAGAGTTTTTTGCCTATAATCCCAATCATCGTCGTGCATTCGCATTTTCCTGCGACCAGCCGCCCGTGGCAGTATTTTATGCGTTCATAGGCGTTGGCGTTCGCGTCGAACGGGTATTTTTCAGCGTCCGCGTGGCACATGAAGCCATGGCTTGGGATTTCGGACAATCTTATTTCCCGCAATGCTTTGTGCGGTCCGTCTTCGCGCTCGTAATGCTCGTAAATCGCCTGTATTTGGAATTGCGATATGCACCTTCCGGCGATTGGCTGGTTGAAGGATTGCAGAAGGGCTTCTGCTTCGGCCTCGGGCAGTTCCCCTAATATTTCGTTGAAACCGCGCGCGCTGCGTTCTTCTTTATATAACGTTATCGAAACGCTCATAGTCCGTGCCTTTTTTGTCTGCCCTCTCGCCCGCCCGTTTCAAGGATGATAGCAGTAATCCATCATTTGTCAACTGGTAAATATATCCAGTCGCCCCAACTGGATTGACTCGCAAGGACTGGCGTCCTTGCTTCGCCGCACCTGCGCGTTGCATTAAAAATGCAACGCTTGTTGTCGAACCGCTTGCTTCGCTCGCCTGGTTCGACCATTCGACGCCAACCAAAAAAATTACCCCCGAATGGGGGTTATTTTTTTGGTTGGGGCAACTGGATTCGAACCAATACAGGCAGAATCAGAATCTGCAGTCCTACCATTAGACGATGCCCCAATTCTAAAATCGTCACCCTGGCGAAGGCCAGGGCCCAGTTAATAA
>JAIRRC010000014.1 GCA_031256175.1 Rickettsiales bacterium | reverse complement strand
GGCGGCGACTTGTTCGGCAATCAGCCCGGCGCGCTGTTTTTCGAACGTGTCCCTTGACGTTATAAGCGCTTTATAAAATGCGCCATAGCCGCCTTCGCCCATCAGGTTCACCGATTTGGCGTTCAGGACCATGGTCCATAATTTGTGTTCCGTATCGGAAATTTTCGCATCGATTTCATTTATCGTCATAGTTCGAATAATACTCTTTTTCGGGCCGTTTGTCAACAATGGGAAAAAACGAACAAAACCCTTGCGCTGGGGGATTCCTTGTGCGACGATTCGGTCGCCTCCCCTAATGAGGCTTTCATATAAACCAAAAGGAGTAAATATGAAAAGTATAGTGAAGGGTCTTGCATTGACGACTGCGGTTATAACCGGCGTCATTAGCAACGGCCACGCGGCAAGCGCGACCAACCTTGAAAACCCCCTGTATACGCCAGCCGCCGGCGAGTTTTATACGAAACTCGGCGCCGGATTGATGTATAAGAAGGCCAACGACAACCTTGTTATGCAGATGAAAGACCATGCCGGGGCGACAGAATTCCCGATTTGGCGCGGAAGTCTGGATTTGGGATACGGCATCATCGACCGCCTTGCGGTGCGCGGCCAGTTCCAATACACCCATGACGGCGACATCGACCGCCAGGGCATGAACAACGGACGACTTGGACTTAGCTACCGCGTGTTCGACGGCAAGTCGACCGACGGCATAGTCTGGGACGTTTATGCCGACGCACACCTTGGCGGAATATCCGAGATGGACGCGACGCTTGTGAACTCCAAAAACAATTTCGGCATGACCGAACCCGTTACTTTCGACTATGCGAACTATTCGAACGGACGCTGGGGCGCATATCTTGGAACACAAGTCGGAAAGACCTGGGGTAAATTCACGGGAAGCGTGTTCGCCGAAGTCCTTAGAACTTTCGGAAACGACAACAACAAGATAACCATCAGCGACGGCGTTACCGCCGCCGGAACCGGTGCGGCTTGGTTGCTGGTTTATCAGCAATACATGGTTGCGACCGGCGGAAACACCGCGACCTCGTCTGCGATGGCGACCGCCGCTATGGCCACTTTGCCCGACTCGTTCAGCGTGAACACCAAGTCGACCTGGGAATACAACCTTGGTTTGAAATCGCTGTATGAAATCGACGAAAAATGGTCGGCCGGCGCAGGCTTTACCTTCAAGCACCGCGCGACGAACAGCATAAAGTCCATCGTTTCAGACAATGCGGTTATCCAGGGAATGGCCAGCCGGTTCGTCGGACCGATGGATGACGGCATAGACGAATACATCGTATCCGTCGTCGCCGCACGCCAGATGAACGACAGCATTCAGCTGGGCGTCTACGGCGAATACACCTTCGACGATGCCGAAGCCAAGTCCCAGAACGGGACCGACGTCAAGATGGAACTGGGCGTGCGTTTGAACGCGCGGTTCTAATCGACCTAAACAAAAAAACAAAAGCTAGACAAGAACCCGGCGAAAGCCGGGTTTTTTTTCTTTTGTCATTCCGGCGAAGGCCGGAATCTAAGATTGCATAAATCCTTATTATAGTGAATTTTACAATTTGAGATGCCGACCGCCGTCGGCATGACATATGATATTTGTGTTTATTTTGAAAATATGATATTATCCCTATATGCGCAATAATTCCACACTTCGCGGGTTTTTATTCAACGTCTATGGCGTCGCGTTCTGCAACGCTTTGATGTTCCTGTATCCCCTTATGGCGCTGATGTTCGCCGCCCGCGGCGTTTCCGACGAAGGCGTTTCGATACTTCTTGGTTTGTGGGCGTTTTCGGTTATCGCCATGCAGCTTCCGGTCAATGCGCTGGCTTCGAGGTTCTCGTATAGAAACATCGTCATATTCGGCCAGCTTACCAAAATCGCGTGTTTCATGCTTTGGATTTTTTGGCCGACGTTTTGGTCTTTCGCCCTTGGTTTCGTTCTTTGGGGAATTCAATGGGCCATCTATGACGCCGTGTTCGAATCGCTTGTCTATGAAGAACTGAAAGCCTTGAAGCAGCGCAAAATCTACACAAGGATTTGCTCGCGCCAGGCGGCCTTCGGACAAATCGCTTTCATGATTGCGATGACGGGTTCGCTGATGTCCGCACTGGGCTATAATTTCGTGGTTCTTATAACCTGCGCGGCCATGCTGATGTCGATATTCTTCGCGGCGCGCCTGCCAAGCCGCGCGGCGCCCAGGCCCAGGCGCGGGGCGGCGAACGCGATGATGAAGACGCTTGGCCTGTCTTTCCGCGTCATGCGCCAGTCGAAATATATCCTTTATCTTCTGATTCTGGTCTCGTTCGTCGCGACCATAAATTCGCTGGACGATTATACAGGGCTTATCGGCGTCGAGCTTGGAATCCCGGAAAAATTCATCGGCGGCTTATTTTTGGCCATCACGTTTTTCCAAAGCATGGGAAACGCCGTCGCGCCGAAATTGGAGAAACACGCGAACGCTTTGCTGCCGGTCGGAATCTTCGTTCTGGGCGCGATACTGGCGTTGTTTTCGGTGTTCTGGGTTCTGCCGGGCGTTCTGTTCCTTTGCCTGCTGTTCTTCGCGCAGGGCGCGCTGAAAGTCCTTGCCTTCGCGAAATTCCAGCATTCGATTTCATCGAACTGCCGCACCATGTTCCTGTCGCTTTACAGCATCTGCGGAAACATGATGTGTATCGGCATGTATGTCCTTATGGGCGCGGGAACCATGGTCGGCGGATTCAAATATGGAATTTTGTTCCTTGGCGCGGCGGCGGGTTTGGTCGGGCTTTGGGCGCTGTTCATGCCGAAGAAATCTGAAAAGACGCGGGTGGAACATTGCGTTATAGGTTGCGAAAAATAACTATTTTTTGCGCGCGCCCATGCGTTTGGTTTTCGCAAGCGCTTCCTTCATCGCTTTGTCCGTCAGGCGTTTTATCAGCGGAAACATCGATTTGATATTCATTCCTATCGCCACGTTCCGCGCCGTATAATCTATAACCAATTCCAGCTGGCTGGGCGACATTATATAGACTTCGGACACTATCTGTTCCGGCGCAAGGTTCTGAACTTGGTCGGTTTCCGGCGCCGGCTGCGGCGTTTGCGCGGCGCGAAGGGCCTGTTGGCGCGCAGGGTCGTTCAGCCGCGCGTTCGTGTTTTGGATAAACTGAAAAATTTCGTCCTTCTCGCTCATGCCGGCAAGTCTAGCATACAAGAAAAAAATATGCTATAATAATTTTATGAGAGCCGTCGAACCATATTTCGATTTCATAGAACGCCGCAAAAAACCCTGGATTTTGGTCGTTTCCGCCAGGGCCGGGGGCGAGCTTATGCCGCGCCTCTCCGCGCCCGGCGGGCGCCGCGGCGTCCTTTTCCGACGCCCGACGGAAGAAGTGGCATTGACCGAAATCACTTATTCGGTCCAGCGGCATTTGAAGACGGCCAAGAATATCCTCGTCGCCGAAGTCGACAAGTCCGGCGAGGCCGTTCGCATCTATCAATGTCCTGTGGAAAATTTCTAGTTAAGCATTGACTTATATATGGGTTTGCACTATATTTTCTTGGTAAAACAAGGGCAAACGATGTTCAACAAGATACTTAAAGCTATTATCGGCTCCGCCAACGACCGCGCCGTCAAAAGCTATGACAAGGCCGTTTCCTTCATCAACGACCTGGAACAAAAATACCACGCCATGACCGACGGGCAGCTTCGCGCGGAAACCGCCCGGTTCCGCGAACGCCTGGCCGCGGGCGAGTCCGAAAAGGACATAATGGTCGACGCTTTCGCCGCCGTCCGCGAAGCTTCCATCCGCACCATCGGACTGCGGCACTTCAATGTCCAGCTTATCGGCGGAATGGTTCTATCCGACGGCCGTATTGCCGAGATGAAAACGGGCGAGGGCAAGACCCTTGTCGCAACGCTCGCGCTTTACTTAAAGGCGCTTCACGGAAAGGGCGCGCATCTTATAACCGTCAACGATTATCTTGCGAACCGCGACGCCGAATGGATGGGTCAGATTTACAAATTCCTTGGCATGAGCATCGGAATCATCCAGCACGAGATGACCGATGATGAGCGCCGCGCCGCTTATGCCTGCGACATAACATATGTTACCAATTCCGAGCTGGGCTTCGATTACCTTCGCGACAATATGAAGTTTTCCGCCGACCAGCAAGTGCTTCGCCCGCTGTTCTACGCCATTGTGGACGAGGTCGATTCAATTCTTATCGACGAGGCGCGCACACCCCTAATCATTTCCGGCCAGGCCGAAGATTCTTCCGAGCTTTATTCCAAGATTGCGAAAATCGTCAAACAACTTTCGCCCGAACATATCAAGAAGGACGAAAAAGACCGCCATGTAACCCTTACCGACGCGGGTGTCGACGCGATTACAAAAATGCTTATGGACGCGGGCTTGTTGCAGGGCGTCAATCTTTACGACGTCGCCAACGCCGCTTTGGTCATGCACATTCAGCAGGCTCTGCTTGCGACCTTCATGTATCAGCTTGACGTCAATTATGTCGTGCGCGACGACCAGATTATGATTGTCGACGAATTCACCGGCCGCGTGCTTTCGGGCCGGCGCTTCGGCAAAGGTTTGCACCAGGCCATCGAAGCGAAAGAAGGCGTTTCGATTCAGCCCGAGAATCAAACGGTTTCTTCCATATCTTATCAGAATCTTTTCCGGCTTTATGAAACGCTGTCCGGCATGACCGGAACCGCGATGACCGAAGCGACCGAATTCGAAGAAATCTACAAGCTTCGCGTCGTGTCGATTCCGACCAACCGCCAGGTCGCGCGCGTCGACCACCACGATGAAATCTACCGCACCCGCGCCGAAAAATACAAGGCCATCGTCGAAACTTTGCGCGGATGCCAGGCGCGGCAGCAGCCTGTTTTGGTCGGCACCATCACAATCGAAAAATCGGAAGAGCTCGCCGCAATCATAAAGCGCGAGCTTAAAATCGAACCGAACGTCCTTAACGCGAAGCAGCACGCTTTCGAATCAGGCATCATCGCGCAGGCGGGGCGTCCGGGCAGCATTACCATCGCCACCAACATGGCCGGGCGCGGAACCGACATCAAGCTTGGCGGCAATGCCGAGGCTATGATTGCCGAGCTGGACGAGTCGGCGCCGGATTATGCCGCGAAAAAGCAGGCCGCGTATGCCGAGGTCGAAAAGAACAAGGCGCTTGTCCTCAACGCGGGCGGGCTTTATGTAATCGGCACGGAACGGCACGAGTCGCGGCGCATCGACAACCAGCTGAGGGGACGAAGCGGCCGGCAGGGCGACCCTGGGGACTCCAAATTCTTCCTGTCGCTCGAAGACGACCTTATGCGGATTTTCGGCGCGCAGCGCTTGGACGGAATGCTGGTCAAGCTTGGCCTCAAACAGGACGAGGCGATTACCCATCCCTGGATTTCGAAGGCTTTGGAAAAAGCGCAGAAGCGGGTCGAGGCGCGCTATTTCGAATCGCGCAAGGAGCTTCTTAAATACGACGACGTCATGAACGACCAGCGAAAGGTCATATACAAGCAGCGCGCGGAATTCATTTCCGTCAAAGACGGCGACCTTAAACCATTCATCGAAGAAATCATAACCGATGTGGTCGAGCAAATCGCCGAGGCCGGCATTCCCGAAAAGACCCGCCCGGACGGCTGGAATATCGAACTTATGCATTCGGAATTCATCAAGCTTTTCGGCATGGACATAACCGACATCGGCGACTGGAAAACATCCGAAGAAATTACCGAGATGAAAGCGTTCGAAATTCTGTTGCGCCTTGCCAAGAAGCGCTATGAGAACCAACGCCAAAGATATGGCAAGCTGATGTATTCGGCGGAAAAACAAATCGCGCTCCATGTGCTGGACGCCAGCTGGAAGAAGCATTTGCAGAATATGGATTATCTCCAAACCGGTATCGGGCTTCGCGGATACGGCCAGAAGAATCCGCTGAACGAATACAAGAAGGAAGCGTTCATGCTGTTCGAAGACATGATGATAAACTTCAAGCGTATGCTGATTTCCTATATCTGCAAGCTGGAATTGTCGGATGCGGAGCTTGAAGATATGCGCCGCGCGCACGAGCAATCGGACGCCGCGCTTAACCGCAACGACATATGCAGCTGCGGGTCGGGCCTTAAATACAAGCATTGCTGCGGGAAGCTGAAATAATTACAAAAAATCCAACTCGCTAGGATTTTTTGAGTTTATTATTTAATGAATCGGCGTTTGGGTTTTTGCGGCCTGAACAAATTGCGGATTATTCCATTTGGCCGTTCGGGTTTGTTTTCCGACGCCATTTTGAATTCATTCAAGCTATGGGCGAGTTTTTCCGCGCGCTTGTGCAGGAAATCCTTGAACCTCGTTTCGTGAACATAGAAAATCCAATTCTCCATATATTCTTCGTATCTTTTCAGAAGAGCGTCATAAATTCTATTCGCGAAATTCTCGCCATAATGTTTTTCCATAAAAATTTTCAAGCGTTCCAGGTGCTGCTCATCGAAGCCCAGATATTTGTCATTCTCGCCCGTTTTCCAAATGTCCGCCCTTATAGGCAATTTCGCGATTCTTAAAATGTTTTCCAGCAGCGCTTCCTTGTCCTTCGGGATTTTTATGCAGCCCATAGTGCCGTCGGTTTTGCTGTCCAGGCTTAGCTGCCTGTATTTCCCCGCGGTCCAGCCTTCGAATATGAAGCTTCCGCCCCATGCGCTCGGGTCGTAATGCTCGATAACGTCGTGCAGGACCACGACGGAATCGTCATGAAGATATGGGACAATATGTATCAGGTCGAACAATGGATATGGATGGCAATGGTCGCCGTCTATGAAGACCAAATCCAATTTTTCGCCAGCAGGAATTATTTCCCCTATATCGAAAGATGTGCGGCCGCTATTCAAGTGGAACGACGCCAACTCTTTTTTCGAGGCTTCCTTCAAAACCGCGCGGCCGTAAAAATCGCCTTCCTTCAATTCCAGCGCGTATAATTTTTCGGCGCCGGCTTTCAGCATATATAACGCGCTGACCCCGTTATGCGTTCCGATTTCAAGGACATTCCGCATTCCCCTTTCGCGTATCAATCCCATCAGGAAAGCGATTTGGGAATTGGTGCAGAGCGAATCGTATCTTTCGCGGTATTTCGGAAGCTTGTCGAACAATCTTATTCCGACTCTTTCATAATAGCCTTTCTCGAACATCGCCCCGCCTTTTCGCAAAGAAAAAACCGCCAAGGAATTGGCGGTCGGGTATTTTCAAAATCATCTTGCGAGGACTCCGTGGCTTTCGGCGAACCTATTTTATAACCACGGATACCCGACCATGCGGTCAGGCAATAACGGCGCAAAACGCCATTATGCTGTTGGATAACGGCACTTTTGCGCCGCACAAGATGGGTTTGAAAACCCCGAACCCAAATCCCTTTGGATTCAACTGGCATTATAAAGGTGCGCCGGTCAAAAATCAATCAGTTTAAGGAGGTTGACTTGGGGGTGGTTTATGGGTATGGTTTTAGGGAAAATGACAGACGCAAAATTCATACATCTTCGCGTGCATTCCGCCTATTCGCTGGCCGAGGGGGCGCTCGCCGTCAAGAAAATCCCCGGAATCTGCAAGCGCCTTAACATGCCCGCCGTCGCCATTGCCGACACCAACGCTTTATTCGGCGCGCCGCAATTTTCCAAGGTTTGCCGAACCGACGGAATTCAGCCGATTATTGGCGCCACAATTTCATTCAACCAGCACGACAATGTCGACGCCGCAACCCTGCGCGCCGCGCAGCTTTCCGAAATCGTTCTGCTGGCCCAATCGGAGGATGGTTTCAAGAATCTTTCGAAACTTATAACCGACGCCTATTTGCGCGAAGAGAATTCGCACCTGGGCCCTTATGTGAATTTCGCCGAGCTTGCCGCGTCGTGTGAGGGCATCATCTGCTTGTCCGGCGGCGCAAAGGGACCCGTCGCGGCGGCCGCGCTTGCCAACCAGGACAACCTTGCGCGCGAGTTCGCGCAAAAGTTTTCCGATATTTTTCCGACCCGTTTTTATATCGAACTTCAGCGCCACGGATTGGATGACGAGATGAAGTCCGAACCCGCGCTTCTAGACATAGCTTATGAAAAGAACATTCCAATTGTCGCGACCAACAATGTTTTCTTCGAAAGTCCCGACGCTTACGAGGCGCACGACGCTTTGCTTTGCATCGCCGGCGGCACGAAAATCATCGACCCGGACCGCCGCCGCGAAACGCCCGAACATTATTTCAAGTCCGCCGAACAGATGTGCGAAATTTTTTCCGACCTTCCGGAAGCTACCGCGAACACAATCAACATCGCCAAGCGCTGCACTTATGTCATCCCAAAGCGCGACCCTTTGCTTCCCAAATTCGCGCCCAATTTCGAGCAAGAGTGCGAGATGCTGCGCGACAAGACCTGGAAGGGTTTGGCCCGCCGCCTGGACGCCGAAGGCATAACCGACGAAGCCACGCGCAAGACCTATTTCGACCAGGCCGAATTCGAAATAAACGTCATCATCCGAATGAAGTTTCCGGGCTATTTTTTAATCGTTGCGGACTATGTCCAATGGTGCAAGAACAACGACGTATGGGTCGGTCCCGGCCGCGGTTCCGGCGCCGGTTCCGTCGCGTCGTGGGCGCTTGGCATAACTGCCGTAAATCCGTTCAAGTATAGTCTTCTGTTCGAGCGATTCCTTAATCCCGACCGAATTTCCATGCCCGATTTCGACATAGACTTCGACCCCGACGGAATCGAGCGCGTCATAGAATATATGCAGGAAAAATACAATTTCGAACAGGTGTCGCGCATCATAACTTTCGGTTCCTTGAAAGCCAAGGGCACCATCCGCGACGTCGCGCGCGTCATGGGTTTGTCCTATGCCAAGGCCGACAAGCTTTCGAAGCTTATCGATACTTTGGAAAAGGACCCGCTGCCTAAAATCGTCGCGAAGACGCCGCTTATGCAGGAAATGATTAACGCTTCCGAAGAACTCGGCAAGGTCGTCGACATCGCGTCGCAGCTCGAAGGGCTTTACCGCCACGCGGGCGTTCATGCCGCGGGCGTCATAGTCGGCGACAGGCCTTTGGTCGAACTTGCGCCGCTGTATAAAGACCCTTCGAACGGAATTCCCGCGACGCAATACGACATGGGAATCGTCGAAGACGTCGGGCTTATAAAGTTCGACTTTTTGGGATTGTCGACGCTGACCATTTTGAAGTATGCGGTCAAACTGGTCAAACAAAACTACAATGTCGACATCGATGTCGAAAAAATTCCGCTGGACGACGCGAAAACTTATCGGCTTTTCCAGGAAGCCAAAACCACCGGCGTATTCCAGCTTGAATCCCAGGGAATGCGGAACGTTCTGCGCCAGATGCGCCCCACCATGTTTGAAGAAATCGTCGCCGTCATCGCCCTTTACCGCCCGGGTCCCATGAGCAATATCCCGGACTTCATCGAGCGAAAGCACGGCCGCCAGCCCATCCACTATCCGCACCCGAAGACAGAAAAATCCCTTAAAGAAACTTACGGAATCCTGGTCTATCAGGAACAGCCCATGGAAATCTCGAAAAGTCTGGCCGGATTCACGCCCGGCGAAGCCGACACACTTCGCAAAGCCATGGGAAAAAAATCGAAGGACCTGATGGACTCGCTCAAAACGAAGTTCGTCGAAGGCTGCAAGCGAGAGTCCGAAATGTCCGAAGAAGATTCCACCGCGCTTTGGAACCTTTTCGCGAAGTTCGCCGAATACGGATTCAACAAGTCCCATTCGGTCTGCTACGGCGTCATTTCCAACCAATGCGCTTTCCTTAAAGCGAACTATCCCGCCGAATTCATCGCCGCAAGCATGAGCCACAACCGCGACAATTCCGACAAGCTTTCCATGTTCATCGACGACGCGACATCGAACTTCGGCCTTAAAATCGCGCCGCCCGACATCAATGTATCCGAAGCAATGTTCACAACGCGCGGCCGCAATATAATTTTCGCTTTGTCCGCTTTGAAAGGCGTCGGCGTTTCTGTCGCCGAACAAATCGCCGCGGCGCGCAAGGATGGCGGCGCTTTCAAGAACATGACCGATTTCGCCAAGCGGACCGAGGGCATGTTGAACAAGCGCGTTTTGGAAGCGCTTATAAAATCCGGCGCTTTGGACTCGTTGGACAAGAACCGCGCGAAACTTTTCATGAACATGGACAGGATTATCGGATACGCCGCAAGCGCCAAGACCGCGGGCATGAGCCTGTTCGACACGGCCGGCATCGACGATGTTTCTGACGACAAGCTTTCCAAACAAATGGACGAAGCGCCGGCATGGTCCTTCTCCGACAAGCTGGCGGGCGAATACGCCATGCTTGGCTTCTATATTTCCGCACATCCCTTGGACCAATACAAGGGCGTGCTTGCGAAAAACGGGATGGTGAAATCGTCTTCCAAAATACAAAGCCTTCCCGACCGCAGCAGCGTCATGATTCCCATGTTTGTCGAAAGCGCCAAGATTCGCCCGACAAAAACAGGGAAGCAAATGCTTATCGCGAAAGGCAGCGACCTTGACGGCAATGTCGAGGCCGTATCGTTCGGCAGCGACATCAATCAGATTTACGAAGTTTTGGACGGCGGAAAGCTTGTCATGCTTTTCGCGCGCACAAGCATCCGGGACGAGCGCGTATCGATAATGATAGACCGCGCGATGCCGCTTGGCGACTGGGTTGCGGGCGAAGTGTCGAACGTCAGTCTGGAATTCCGCGACGACAATTCGCTGGGCGATTTGCAGACCATGCTGGCCGCGCTGAAACCCGGCGTCGCAAAGATTAAGCTGTCGGTTCATTCCGGCGGAAAAATCACGACGATAACTTTGCCCAATACTTACCGCCTTACCGCGGAAGCCCTGGACAGCATGGCGCAGCTGACGCCGAAGATGGAACTGTCATGAAGCATATTCCGGTTTTATTAGAGCCCGTTTTGGAAACCCTTGGCGACATAAAGGGCAAGACGATTATCGACGCGACATTCGGCGCGGGCGGTTATTCGCAGGCGTTTTTAGAACGCGGCGCCAAGGTAACCGCTTTCGACCGCGACCCGAACGTCGAAGAAATTCCGGGTGTCAAATTGATTCGCGCGCCGTTTTCGGAAATCGACTCGGCGGGCGTTTCGCCCGACGCGATTGTGTTCGACCTTGGCGTGTCGAGCATGCAGCTTGACGAGGCCGCGCGCGGTTTTTCGCACAAGCTCGACGGGCCGCTGGACATGCGCATGTCGGGCGAGGGCGAAACCGCGGCGGATTTCATAAATTCCGCGACCGCCGCGCAGCTTATAAAAATCATGCAGATGTTCGGCGAGGAACCAAAAGCGAAATTCATCGCCGACGAAATTATACTGGCGCGGCCTTTGGCCACGACCGGCGATTTGAAGGCCGCGATAGAGCGAGCTTCATACGACCCGAAATCCGCCAAGCGCACATTCCAGGCATTCCGCATTTATGTGAACGACGAGCTGGACGAGATAGAAACAGCATTGGGCAAAGCGTCCGTCATGCTGAAACCCGGCGGCATTCTCGCGGTCGTATCGTTCCATTCATTGGAAGACAGGCTGGTTAAAAATTTCATGCGGAATCTTACCGAAACCAAGGGCGACCCGCGGCTTCCGGTTGTGGACGCACCGGAATTCGTTCAAATCGGACGAAGCATCGAGCCGACCGACGCTGAAATCGCCGTCAATCCCCGCGCCCGCAGCGCCCGCCTTCGCGCCATTAGGAAAAATTAGAATTTTATAGCGCCTTTGAATATGGAACGCAGGAAATCCCAGGCGAAAAGCAAGGGAATTGCCGGAATCGTCAAGGGTTTATAAAGGCACCAATGGAAAATCGTGCACAGCGAGAGCGGCCCGTATTTCTCCAACGACTTCTCATATTTCAGCTTCCGCTTGTTCGTTCGGAAGAAATTTTCATATTTTATTCCCGCGCGCTTCGCGTGCCCGTCTATCATCCGCGCAATATCGCCTTTAACATTTTCGAACAGCTGGCGGCGCGTCATATATGGAATTCCGGTCTTTTTGACGAACGGCATTCCGCGTTTCAAAAGCGTCGCGCTTTTCGCGCGGGCGCTGGTTCCGTAAAGCTCTTTTTCATAAACCTCTATACCGAATCCTTGAAGCGCGACAATCCTCGACATTCCGAATTCGTATATGTGAACGACGTCCATCTTGTCTTTCTGCTTTTCCACGCCGCCTATGAATCGGGCGAACCAATCGCTTTGAAAAATCCGCCTGTCCATTCCGAAGAACCATGACTGGGCGTTCACCGCGCCCTTTCCGCCAAGCCCTATCATCCCGACCGCGGGCGCGCCGCGCGATTCAAGTTCCTTCAATACCGGCCCGAGCGGTTTCACCGGCCCATATACGGAATTGTTCGCGAAATACACCCAATCGTATTTTTCCAGAAGCCCCGCTTTCTTCGCATATTGGTATCCGCGCTTATATGAACCGAAATCGTATTCGCCGTGGCGCTTTGCCTCGGCATGAATCACATTTTTGATTTTGCGAAGTTCACTTTTCGGAATGTCGCTATCGGCTATGAAAATAACATCGCCCAGCCGTGTCAGCGCGCGGATATAGAAAATGTCCGTTTCATCGATTGCGCCGTCCGGGCTGTATCCCGCGAAGATAAA
>JAIRRC010000010.1 GCA_031256175.1 Rickettsiales bacterium | reverse complement strand
TTTCATAAGGACATTATATCATAAAATTCCCCTTGCTTCAATGTATTGAAACTTGCTATTCTGGTAAGATAGAGGGAGAATTTTATCGTGGCCGACATATCGCCGGGTCTTATTATGTCAAGGATTTTAGCCTTCGCGCTGGCCGCGATGCTGGCCGTCGCTTTCGTTCTTTGGTTCACTTTGGACAATCTTTTCCCGCTTTCGAAAAAACAGATTTTCTTCATGTCCGAACAGGAACGATTCATCACAATTTCCCCATATTATCCGAACTCCAAAAACCTGGAGCTTTTCAAGGAAAACTTCATTCGGCAATACATCAACGAACGCTTGGGCGTCATTCCAAACGCCAGCGCCATGTCCCGTCGATGGGGCGCCGCAGGACGCATTCGCGCTTGGTCAAGCCCCGAAGTCTATCGCGACTTTTCAACCGAAAAGCGCACCCAGGCCGTTCTGGCGGCCGAGCCTTTCTGGTCCACAAGGGTATATTTCCTTGGAAATCCAACGCCCCGCGGGCAAGACCGGTATAGCGTCCGGGTCAAAATCATAGACGAAAAAATAGATGAATTAGGTGCTGGACAGACCGAGGCTAAAATCTCTACAATAATCCTTAGGTTGACGTTCGAAAACGACAGGGTCGTTCGATGGGATGACAGGCTTAAAAATCCTTTCGGCGTAGTCGTTTCCGAATTCAGAATCGAAGAGGCCCCCGCCTCCGCGGGGGTTGAAAAAGAATGAGGAATAAAAAATGACAAGATTATTCTTAGCGTTCGCTTTGGCCGCGTGGTGCGTTCTTATCGCGCCGGGCGCCGGTTCCGCGAATACGAATTTCGGCGTTCAGGCCGCTTGGGACAATCCCGACGCCAATATGGCGCCCGGCAGCGTCAAGCCCGGATACGCCCAGCTGACCTGGTCGCCAGGAACCATCCTTACCATCCGGTTGCGCGCGGGGATGGTGACTATGATTAATCTGCCAGAGGGCGAAGAAATCGCCAGCGCCGCGGTCGGAAGCGAAGGGCTGTTCGAATTTCCGGAAGGAAATTTGGCGGGCAAACGCTCTATCCTGATTTCGCCCGTTGCAGGAAACCAAGGCTCGGACACCAACCTTATCGTGCTTGGAAAATCCGGAAACAAATACATTTTCTATCTGCGCTCGGAACCGGCGAACTCTTCCGAGATAACATATTCGCAGGTCGACATTTCCATTGAAGGCCAGCGCGGAAGCCTTAACGCGAGCAGCGCGAACGGCGGCGCGACTTCGCTTACAAACCGCTCGTCGCGTTCAAACACGGCGGTCAGTTTCGACGGCGAGGACTATGGCTGGATTAAGAGCATGAAAATCGACCCGTCCGAATTCCGGTTCGACCTCGACATCTTCGTGCCGAACCCCGACGACTATGTCATCGCTCCGGAACGGGTATGGCGCGACAGGATTTTCACCTACATCGATTTCGGCGACAAGGTCATCGCGATGACCCAGCGCCCAGTTGTCAGCGTTCTTATCGAGGGCGGCGAATCCCCGGTCGGATTCCGCACCGACGGACCCGACGGACGCCTGCTTATAGTCGAGGCCGTCGGCGACATGGTTCTTCGCTCCGGCCAGCGCCTTGTTTGCATTCGCAAGCGCGCCAAGCCGTTCCTGATTTCCAACAGCGCTTCCGTCATGGCCCTTGCCGAGGCCAATGTCGCGAGCCGCATGAACGCGGGCACTTCGTTCAACCAGTCCGTTTATGGCGGCGTATCCATGGGCGGCGTTCCGGGCGACGCATGGGGCGGCGGATTCGCCGACCAGTCATGGCAGATGGGCGCGGCGCCCGTCAATATGATGTATGGCGACCCGGCCGCGATGATGGGCGCCGGCGGCGGAAGCAACAATATATTCCTTCCGGGCGGCGGTTCCGCGCCGCGCGTAACGGCCGGGGCTTATTTGCCCAACAGGGACATACCCATAGTTTCAAGCAACCAAAAGGGCGTCGCGGTCGAGCTTCAAGCCGACACTTCGGTCAAGGCGCTTAACGAATATTGGAACAAGCTGCTTGCGCGATTCTCGTCCGACGACAAGGGGCAGGGAATTCTGGCGCCCTATGCGTCCAAGGTTTTCTTCGCGGTCGACGAGCAGGGCGTCGGGTCGCTTGGGTCCGGTTCGGCGACGGGTCGCCTATATCGACTTCGCATAGGGCCGATGAATAGCATCGACGAGGCGCAATCCCTTTGCAATCAGTTGGCGAAATTCCAGGGGACTGCGTGCAATGTGGTAAGGATTCAATGACAAAAAATAAAGGGGGAATTTTCAATTTCGGTCTATAACGCCGACTGCGCTTCGGAAAACAAGGCGTCGCAGGAGCGGCTTAGCCTAGCCGCCGCCTTATTTTCCTTGGTATTCGGCGTTCTATCCTCGAAATTGCGTTCCCCCTAATATTTTTTGAGCTATAAATAAGGCGAGAGAAAGTTTGAGCAAGATAAGCGTATTTTTCAAGAACATCAAAAAATCCAGTCCGGTTTGGCTGCGCTGGGTGTTGCTCGGCGTCGCGGCCATGCTTCTTGTCATATTCGTCCTTGTCATTCTTCCGGGCGCGGGCGGGCGCGGAACCAAACCCGCCGCCGTCGGCGTCAGCATAAAATCCAATCCGGAATCCGTCGCAATGAACGGCATTGCGGGAAATGAAATCCGCGAGACAATCGAAATATCGTCATCCATGGAAGTCGCGATTTTCGACGTGAAGCTTGCCGGTTTCGTCAGCGGCCTGTCCATGAACAACACCTGCGTCAGTCTGCAACGGATTTCCAAAGACATCCCGTGTCAGATAAACCTTATGTGGACGCCCGCAGCGGAAGTAAAAGACAATATGACGCAAGTCATCGTCGAATACGGCGCAATCGGCGCGCCGAAGGACGCCGCGCTTATGCACGAGGTTCAGGTTTCGATGAACGCCGAACCGGCCGCAGTTGCCGAACCCGAACCGGAGCCGATTATAGAACCCGAGCCGCTTCCCGATTTGATAGACGATTTCGCGGACGACCTGGCGCTTGATTTGGACGACGGGTTCGCCGCGGATTTTATCGACGACTTCGCGGATGTTCCGTTCGAAGAACCGCCCTTCGCCGAGGTTTCGGGCGGCGAGTCCGCCGATGTTCCCGCGATTGGCGACGACAACGAGTGCTACAAGTTCGCTTCCATCGGATACAATCTTTCCGGTCAGCGCAGCGGTTGGATTCGCCCCCAGAACGGGCAGTATTTCTTTCATCCCTTTTCCGACGCCAAATGCAAAAGTCCGACCGGCGTCTACGACATAAACAGCGGATTCATTTTCGACATAAAGGACCGCGGCAAAAAAATCGGAAGCGATGCCGAACGCATGGCCGACGCCCGCGTGCTTCGCAGGAACATCGACGTCCCGCGGCTTGCCAATCCGCCCGCGCCGCGCATCGTCAACCGCGCGGTTCAGCTTACCGCGGCCGAGCTTGGCGCGCGCGGCGGCGCGCCGACCAAGGGCGCCAAGATGATTCAGTTGAAAGTCGCGGACGACACCGAAATCAAGCCTTCGTCGGTCGCCGCCGGCGACGCCATCGTTTCTTCCGCCAAGCCTTATGACAGGAAATTCGTCCTGCGCCAATTCAAGCCCATTCCGGCCACAATCGTCAGCGATGTCCGCGCCGACCAGCGCGTGAACGAGCTTCCAGTCCGCGCCGTCGTCGAGCGCAACGTCTATTCCGACAACGACCGCACCATCATAATCCCGACCGGCACATTGCTGCTCGGCTATGTAACCGGCCAGCTGCCCGGGCCCTACAAGACCATCGGGCGCATAACCATAAACTGGTATCAGATGATTAGGCCCGACGGCGTCGAGTTCCATCTCGGCAACACCGGCGACGTTTATGCCGCGGACAGCCAGGGACGCGTCGGGGTGCCGGGCCGCGGCTCGACCGACTATCTCGAAGAAATGGTCATACCTATGGCGGCAGCTTTGGTGCCCGCCGCGGTCAATCTCGTCGCGCCCATTTCCGACAGGTTCGTCAATCAAATCGACCTTAACAACAACACCGTCACCCAAAGCGGGCAGATGCGGTCATCCGAACTCGCGAAACAGGAAATCATAAAATCCTGGGACAAGGTAACCCAGCGCCTGTTCATGGACATGATGGACAATATGACTCCGCCGTTCACAATTCCCGCCGGAACGCGCATAACTGTTCTGTCGCGCAAGGACATTGCGGTCAACTGGCCCGGAAGCGGTTTGGAAGGCAACACTTACACCGCGAGGCCGCAGCTGGGCGCGCCGCAAATCGGCATAACCGAAGAAGACATCATCGGGCAAGTCCGTTCGACCCAATACAATCCCGCCACCGGAAAAATCGACTATGTGCCGACAAGCCCGTTCCTGAAATCATTCCAACGCCAATCCGACCTGTATGAGGCGCAATATCAAGCCCAACAGCGCGCTTATATGAACCAGCAGAACACCATGGGCGCGTCCGCCAACATCGACGAATGCGGAAACAATATTTATCTGAACCTTCGCTATATCCCCGGAACCTGCCAGATAGCGAATCCGAATTCGAAAGCGCCGTCCGCCGGCCAGCAAAGCCTTGATGAAGCCATATTCAGCGGCGAGCTTGGCGTGGCGCCCGGCACGGGCGATTTTGGAAGCGGCCTGGTTTGCGAAGACGGCACGCCGCCCGACAATGTCGGGTGTTGTTCCGGGGAAGAGCTTGTTCCGGACACGGAAGTCGGTCCCGGGTGTTGCCCAATCGGCGACCCGTATGCCGAATGTTTCCCGCCCATGTTTTAAGGACAAAAATTTTTGCTCAATTTTTCGAATTCGGTCTAAAACACCCACTATCTTCGGGAAGCCGACCCTTGCGGCACGTGAAGGCCAGGCGCGGGTCGTCTTCCCTGGATATTGTGCGTTTTATCCTCGAATTCGCGATTTCGCTAAAAATTTTTGGAGTTATCAATCCAGAACTGGATTTTTTTGGTTTATAAATGGGGATTTATTCAAGCGATTTTGCGATTGCGCGGGGGGATTTTGGGGTTTATAATAATGATATTAGTTATCACCTGGATGGTCGGGTCAAGCCCGACCATGACAAATGAAAGGGGCGAGAGATGAAGAAAACATTGAGTATTTGTTTGATTATGGCTGGATTTGTGGGTGCGAGCGCGGCGGCCGAACCGCATATGTTTCTGCCCAATTTCGAGGATGTTCCGGCTGCCGCCGGCTGTGTGCCCGAGAATTCCGAGGGTTTCCTGTTTTCCGTGCCTGAGGGCCGAATCGTAGAAACCATCGTTCATTGCGGCGACAATTTGACGCGCCGCCAATTTCAGCGCTTTTACCGCGATTCTATGAAGGGGCTGGGCTGGGAAATCAAGAAGGACGAGTCCAAAGTTCAGGAATTCCACCGCGCCGGCGATATTTTGAAAATCGAAATTCTGAATACCGACCCGGTCGAAGCCCGGTTTTCCCTTACCCCAAGCGACGCGCCCGAGGGGAAATAAATTCTATTGCAAAAGTTTTAGGCGGTGTTAGACTTTCTTCACTATAAGGATGAGCTCCCCGGTCTTCGCCGGGGATGACAATTATTAAGATAGAGGGTATATGTCCATACAATATAAAAGACTGCTCAAAAGATTGATTTCTTGGTCCGGTCTTGTATTCTTCGCTTTGGCCGCCGGCATGCTTTACTGGCAGCTGTCGAAATATTCCATGATGGACATTCTGCACATTCTTTGGAACATTCCCCTGCGGAATCTTTTCCTGGCCTGCGTCGCCGCGTTCTTCGGCTATGTCGC
>JAIRRC010000043.1 GCA_031256175.1 Rickettsiales bacterium | reverse complement strand
GCCGTCGTTCTATTCCGCGGGTCGTTCTTTTTGACGCGGAGCATATCTTCCAATTTGCGCACGTTCAGCTTTTCGTCCACCGCGCGGCGCGCAAGCTCCGTCGGGTTGTCGGACATTATAATCGCCCTGGCCTGCGACGCAGAAAGCTGGCCCGAATTCACAAGGTCCTGGACGTCTTGCGGCAGGCCCAGAAGGCGCTGGATATTCTTTATATAGCTTTCGCTTTTGCCCATAAGGCGCGACACGTCGGCGTCCGTATAGCCGAATTTGTCGGCCAGGTTCTTATAGCCGAAAGCCTCTTCTATCGGGGACAGGTCTTCGCGCTGGATGTTTTCTATAAGCGCCACTTCGGCCGAGTTTTCCTCGGTCATAGGTTTAATCAGCGCCGGGATTTCCGCCAGGCCAGCCATTTGCGCCGCGCGCCACCGGCGCTCGCCAGCTATGATTTCGTAAAGGTGGCCTTCGCCGAACACCGGCCTTATAAGAATGGGTTGCAAGACGCCGCGCTCTTTTACGCTGGCCGCAAGGTCTTTTATCGAGTTTTCGTCGAAAGTGCGTCGGGGCTGATTATGATTTGCCGCAACTTGGTTCACCGGAATCTGCTTCACGACGACGCGTTCCACGCCCGATAAAACAGCACTTTGGCCAAGGTTCCCCATTTCGGCTTTAAGGTCCGCGAGGCCGCGGCCAAGCCCTTTTTTCTGCTGCATAGCCTTACTCCTTCTTATCCCCGAACGCTTCCACTATTTCCGTCGCAAGGCGCAGGTAAGCCTGGCTGCCGGGCGACTGGAAGTCGTAGAAAAGCGCCGGCTGGCCGTAGCTTGGCGCTTCGGACAATTTCACCGAGCGCGGGATTATCGTTTGAAACACCTTGCTTCCGAAGACGCCGCGGACGTCCGCCTCTATCAGTTTCGACAGGTTGTTCCGCTTGTCATACATGGTAAGCACCACGCCAAGGATGTTCAATTCCGGGTTCCATTTCTCCTTTATCCGGGATATGGCGTTCATCAAATGCTGGATGCCTTCCAGCGCGAAGAATTCGCATTGAAGCGGTATCAATAGGTCGGTCGCCGCGCTTAGCGCGTTCAAGGTCAAGAAGCCCAGGGCCGGGGGGCAATCCAGCAGTATATAATCGTAGTGTTCCGATATTTGGGTCAATGCGTCCCGCAGTCTATATTCGCGGTTGTCCATATCCATCAATTCGACTTCGGCGCCCGCCAATTCGGCCGAGCTGGGCAGTATATGCAGGTTGTCCACCGCGGTCGAAAGTATATTTTTCCCAATCGGGGAATAGCCCATCAGGACGTTGTAGGCCGATTCCTTGTGCTGCGCCCGGCTGAATCCAAGCCCCGTTCCGGCGTTGCCCTGGGGGTCCAAATCGATTATAAGCACGCGCTTTTTGATGGCCGCCAGGCTGGCGCCTATATTGATTGCGGTCGTCGTTTTGCCGACCCCGCCCTTCTGATTCGCAAAAGAAATGATTTTCGCCATAGCCGTTTCCTTCGTGTCAAAGATACAAAAATTCCCAGACTCGGGTCAAGCGGAATATGGAAAAAGCCGGGGTGAAAAGGCCGGGATTTCTGTAAAAAAGCCGAAACATCGCATGCTCTACTTGCGGCAGGAGGTCCCCGGTCGCCCCGCCTGCGGCGCGGTTGCCGGGGATGACAAGTTTATTATTAATACATCGTCTTCAAGATGCTTTGGTTCTGGTTCAGGTCGTCCAGCATTTTGCCGCTGCCCATCGCCACGCAGGAAAGCGGGTCGTCCGCCAAAAACACCGGCAGGCCGGTCGATTGCCTGATGGCCGCGTCAAGGCCTTTCAGCAGGCTGCCGCCGCCAGTCATAACTATGCCGTAATCCACGATGTCCGCCGCCAATTCCGGCGGGGTCGATTCCAGCGCCTGGCGGACGGTATCTATGATTTTATTGACCGTTTGGTTGAGCGCGCTTGCCACCTGGGATTCCGATATTTTGGTTTCGCGCGGCACGCCGGAAATCAAGTCGCGGCCCTTTATCGTCATTTGAAGGTCTTCCTTCTTGTCTTTGGGCGCAAGGGCGCAGCCTATCTTTTTCTTTATCTCTTCCGCCGTCGTTTCGCCGATGAGAAGGTTCTTATTCCGGCGGGCGTAATCGATTATATCCAAGTCCATCTGGTCGCCGCCGACCCTGACCGCGTTCGAATAGACCACGCCGCCAAGCGACATAACCGCGACTTCCGTCGTGCCGCCGCCGATGTCCAGGACCATGCTTCCGGTCGGCTTATTGATGGGCAGGCCCGCGCCAATCGCCGCCGCTATGGATTCTTCGATGATGAAGGTTTTGCGGGCGCCCGCCGCATCGGCCGCTTCCTGGATAGCGCGGCGTTCCACCTGGGTCGCGCAGGACGGCACGCAGATGATGATGAGCGGGGCGGTCAAAAGCAGGCGCTTATGGATTTTGCGGATGAAATACTTAATCATTTCCTCGGCGATTTCGAAGTCCGCGATAACGCCGTCGCGCAAGGGGCGGACAGCCGATATGGTGCCAGGGGTTCGGCCAAGCATCGATTTCGCTTCGGCGCCCACGGCCAAAACTTCCTTGCGGCCCAGCAGGCGGTTTTCCGCGACGGCCACGACCGAAGGCTCGTTCAATATTATTCCGCGGCCCTGGACGTATATCAAGGTGTTTGCGGTGCCCAAATCAATGGCGATATTGGATGAGAAGAATTTCGATATTTGTTTAAGCATTTTAGCCCCTTTTTTAACGTTTCGAATCGTAAAACGGCTTGGCAAAAAATGCAAGCGAAAATTTTTCGTTTTCTGCTAATATGGCGTTCGCGTAAGTCTTGTGCACACCACCCGCAGTCATCTCGCGACGCGCACATCAACTCACGGCTAACAACGCCGTTCGTTGTGCGCTTATACGCTCGTTTTCGGCCTAACCCCACCCACGGCCTGCGCGGCGCTTCGCTGGCTCGGCCGCGGGACCCGGGTATCGCCCGCTTGTTTGGAAAACCGAACCTCGCGGTAGCCATAAGGCCTACTCGGGCCGAGGCTTTCCTTCGCATCGGGCGATTTATTCTCGAAAACGCGATTTCGCTAGCATTTTTTGGAGTTTTATTATATTTTTAGGTGTGTTTGTGCGTTTCATTTCACGTGAAATGCCTTTTAAGTCCTTGAAAACAGCTAAAACAGGGGTTTGGGATGGATAGGAAGAAGCTTTATTTGGATTTGGTGCGGGAATGGTCCGGCCGCATGAATTTGGTGGCCAAATCGACCTTGGATGACCTTGACGGCCGACACTGGGGCGATTCGGTGCAGTTGGCCGGATATATCGAGTCGCTTCGCGACAGCCATGACAATTTTATAGTTGTGGATTTGGGGAGCGGGGCGGGGTTTCCAGGGGTGGTGCTGGCGATTCTTTCGCGCCCTTGCGTCGGCGAACCCGTTCCGGGTTCGTGTCACGCTCCGCATAGGCGCGAGATGGATAAGAATCATATTTCGCCTCGGCAAACTCCTTTGGAGTTTGGGTCACCATCGGCGAAATATGACGAGGTCCCCGGTCGCGCCTGCGGCTTGCCGGGGATGACAATAGGAAAAATCATTTGTATCGAGAGCATAGGAAAAAAAGCCGCTTTTCTTTCCGAGGTCAAGGCGAAGCTTGGTTTGGATAATTTGGAGGTTTGGAACGACAGGATTGAGAACAGGATTGGGGATATAGTCGCTTTACGAATGGATGGGGTTTCGGGCTCTGCTTGCGGTATGAGGTCCCCGGGCCGCGGCCGCCAGGCCGCCCCCGAGGATGACGGGGTCATTTTTACGGCGAGGGCGTTCGCAAGTTTAGAGAAGATATTCGATTTGACGCACATGGTCCGGGGCGCGCGGTATGTTCTTCTTAAAGGGCGGACCGCGGCGGACGAGGTTGCCGCGGCGAAGAAGTCGTATTCTTTCGACTATAAGATGACGCCGTCCAAGTCCGGCGACGGGTTTGTGGTCGAAGCTTACAATGTCAAAAAATCCAAGGACAAAAAATAAAAGACCGGTTTTTCAAAATCGGTCTTTTATTTTTTGAGCTTTCAATTATTTTCGGGTTCTATCCTCAAAAACGCGACCTCGCTAAAAATTTTCGGGGTTATCAAGCGGCGGTTCCCGCACGCGCGAAGGATTAATACAAAATGAGATGCCTGCCGCCGCCCACATGACAATGGATATTAATTTATTACCCGGATGGCCCTAGTCAGACCGACCATGACAAGAGAGGTTGTCTATTATAATAGACAGGTTGGATTCGCGGGCGGGTGATAAAATGATTTCGGAAGGGGTCAGGAGACCCATTCCGGCAAAGATTCCAGCTTTCACTGGAATGACAAAACTAGGATTGGGTGGGTTTTTTAATAAGTCTAATAAAACAGCCAGTATTTACTTGTATAAGTTGAGCCTATATGTTCATTCCATTAAAAATGGTAGGATTATAATCATAGGCGATGGCGCTTATGTGGAAACAAGAAGAAAGGAGAATAACATGACCGACATAAACAATATGGACAAGCAGCCGAACGAATACAGCTATAAATTCGCCAATGCCGAGGTGCTCTGGTTCTGGTTCGTCGCAAGCAAGCGAATCAAGACCGGATTCATCGCGCGGCAGGCCGCCGGGGGAAACCGGCCCTGCGAGGTCATAGACATCGAGGTGCTTATAACAAGGCTTCACCTTTCAGGGAAGATTTCAAGCGAGGGGGTGCGCGTCATAACCCGCTATGGCTTTCTTCGCAGGGCGCCGAACAGGAACCACAGGTTCGAGGAGAGGGATGCGGACAATTGGTGCGCGGCGATGGACGCCATAAACGCCGCCGCCAAATCGAAAGGGTGGCTGGAATGAGGAGGACAAAAATTTTTGCTCAATATTTCGTTTTCGGCCTAACCCCACCCACGGCCTGCGCGGCGCTTCGCTGGCTCGGCCGCGGGACCCGGGTATCGCCCGCTTGCTTGGAAAACCGAACCTCGCGGCAGCCATAAGGCCTACTCGGTTCGAGGCTTTCCTTCGCATCGGGCGATTTATTCTCGAAAACGCGATTTCGCTAAAAATTTTCGGGGTTATCAACCCGCTGGCGCGGGATTCATTACTGGATACTGGCATTCGCCAGTATGACGATAAAGAAAAGGAGCAATGAAATGAAGAACGAATATTTAATCGGGTTCACGGAAAATACCGGGCGGCGTGTGGCGCGGCTGGTATGCCGGCGCTTCCGGCACTGCGCCGTCGTCGACCTGGGCAGCATGGTATTGGCCAATATCGGCGTCGACGGCGTGCGGCTGGTGCGGGTCGACGCCGCCGCTTTGGGGCGGCTGCGCGCGGCCGGATGGGTTTTCGTGGCGGCCAAGGCGGGCGGCAAGGGCGGGCGGGGCAGGGCGCAGTTCAATGTTTTGAACTGCGTCGGTTTTGCCAAGCGGGTGCTTGGGATACGCAATCCGCTTATATTAACGCCGTTGCAGCTGTATAGGTATTTGGACGAAAAATAAAAGGGGTGTTTTTAGTTTTGGCGCCTATCGCCGAACGACGCTTCGGAAAACAAGGCGTCGCAGGAGCGGCAAGCCTAGCCGCCGCCTTGTTTTCCTTGGTCCTCGGACGATTATTCATCCAAAACGCGACGCCCCTAATTATTTTTCGGGGTTATCAAGCGGCGGTTCCCGCGCGCAATAAGGATTTATACAATGGACCCCGTGCTTCCACGGGGTGACGAGTTGGATGAGGTCCCGGGTCCCAGCCTTCGCCGAGGCTTCGGCGGGCAGGCAAGCCGGGGATGACAATATTAGCGGGTGGGGTAGGTGCGCGGATAGTTTTCCGACGGATGGTCAAGGTTCGACTTCACCCCGCACGCCGCTATCGCGGTCAGGGACAGGAGCATTATAAGTATGTGTAGGTTCTTCATATCGCCTTACCGATTGAGTCGCGCTGTGCGCGGCGGGTTTTGTGCAATTTATTATGCCGGGGGCTCTGCCTGTGGCATGGGGTCCCGGGTCTTCGCCCGGGATGACACATTCGCGTTATATCCCGATGGCTTCGCGGTAAAGCGCAAGCATTTCGTCGCTTTCCGTTATTTCGTCCGGGTCCATTTTGCGCAGGCGCACTATCTGTCTGATATATTTCGTATCGAAGCCTATGCCTTTCGCCTCGGCATACACTTCCTTTATATCGGCGGCCACGTTCGCCGCTTCCTCGTTCAGCTTTTCTATGCGCTCGACTATCGACACCAGCTGGTCCGCGGCTATGCCGCCTTTGTTTTCTTTTGCCATTTTTCAATCCTTCCTTGATTTTTGTATGATTAGGTAATATAATCCTGAATCCTTAAAAAGCAAGGACAAAAAATACGGCGGCATCCGGATTTTGCGTCGGCGAACCCTGCGGGTTCGTGTCACGCTCCGCAAAACCCGGCGTCAAAATGAAAAACAGGGGAATAAAAATGATAAAACTAAGCAAAATAACGACCACCATCGGGCCGACTTCTCAATCCGAAGAAAGAATCGAGGCCCTATACAAGGCCGGCACGAATATGTTCCGAATGAATTTCTCTCACGACACCCAGGAAGTCCAGGGCGCCAAAATCGACAATGTTCGCAAGATTTCAAAAAAGCTGGGGCGGCCCATGGCCGTGCTGGCCGACTTGCAGGGGCCAAAGCACCGCATAGGCGACTTCAAGGACGGACAAATCAGCGGAATCAACAAAAAGTATCCACTTAAAGTCGGCCAGAAGTTCATCCTTGATTCCGACCCCACCCCGGGCGACGAAAATCGCGTCCATATGCCGGACCCGGATGTTCTGAAATCCATCAAGGTCGGCGACCGCGTTCTGGTCAACGACGGGAAAATCGAGCTTAAAGTCGTATCGAAAAAGAAGGACGATTCGGCCATAGAGACCGAGGTCATTCGCGGGAACGAGATTTGGGACAGGCGCGGGTTCAACCTTCCAGACACGGAAATCAAGATGTCCGTTCTGACCAAGAAAGACCGAAGCGACCTGGACTATGCCCTTACCAAGAATCCCGATTTCGTCGCGATTTCCTTCGTTCAAAAAGCGGAAGACGTCATCGAGGCACGCGAATACATAACCGCACGCACCAAGCGGCCCATCAAAATCATATCGAAACTGGAACGCCCGCAGGTAGTCGGCGAAAGGCTTGAAGCAATTGTCGAGGCTTCCGACGTCATCATGGTCGCGCGCGGCGACCTGGCCGTCGAGATGCCATTCGAGCTGGTGCCCGCCGCGCAGCGCCGCATGATAAGGCTTTGCCGCGCCAAGAACAAGCCCGTCATCGTCGCGACACAGATGCTGGGCTCGATGGAAAAGCAGCTTTTCCCGACACGCGCGGAAGTGTCCGACATCGCGACCGCGGGATACCTTTTCACCGATTCGACCATGACTTCCGAAGAAACGTCCATGGGCGAGTATCCGGTCGAGACCACCGCCGCCATGGGACGCATTCTTAAAGCGACCGAGGACGACATATTGGAAAACGACCTGGACGAGTCCGACGGCGACGTCATGAACGACGCCAACTCCAAATTCGACACCATCATCGGCTATGCCGAGAGCGAGGACGTCGCGGCCGTCGTATCCCTTGACGAGGACGGGGAACAGACCCGCAAATTGTCAGCGCGGCGCAGCTATCTGCCCATCATTTCCATCAGTTCCGAGGATATTATCGCGAACCAGCTTTGTCTGTCGCGCGGGGTGTTTCCGGTTGTCGGAGAAAGCTACAACGACGCTTTGAAGTGGCCTGAGGTTATCAAGAAGGGTGACAAGGTGGCCGTCGTATCGGGAAACGGCGACAAAATCTCCATCAAGGTTCTTTAATAAGGACGAAAAATCCTAGCGGAAATTTTCGTTTTTGGTCTATAACGCCCACTACACGTCGAAAAACCAACCGCCGCGGCAGCCCCAAAGGCCTACGTCGGTCGGTTTTTCTTGGT
>JAIRRC010000033.1 GCA_031256175.1 Rickettsiales bacterium | reverse complement strand
TTCTTGAAAACCCGCTTGCTTGGATTGAATGCGGTGCTGTCGATTCCGGAAATCTTCGCCAGCCTGAACGCGGTCATGCCCTTCGATTCCGCCAGCAAGTCTATCATCTTCCAAATTTCCTTGTGCGTCATATCGGCTCCTTTTTTATTTTTCTCTTTTGTCATTCCCGCGAAGGCGGGAATCTCAAATCGTAAAAAAAAGCCACTTCGTAAAAAGTGGCAGGAGGTTAAAGACTACAAAGCAGTAGTGTGGCTTATTCGATATATTCGCCACCCTCCTGCCTTTCAACAGGATTGCTTTGAGGCCTTTACACCCCGACGCGGGCAACTCGCCCGCATCGGGAAGATGATACAGCGGATTATTGAAAAATCAAACTATTTTAATATGGTTGTTTTTACTTCTTCGCGCGCGGATGGGCGGCGTTGTAGGATTCCATCAAAGTGTTCATATCCACTTTGGTGTAAAGCTGCGTGGTCGAAAGCGACGAATGCCCCAGCAGTTCCTGCAAAACCCTCAAATCCGCGCCGCCCGAAAGCAGGCCGGTCGCGAATGAATGCCGAAGCGCGTGCGGCGTCGTGTATTCCGGAAGCATCGCCATGTTCCGCGCTTGTTCGGTAAGGCGCTGCGCCGCGCGCGGCGATAATGGCAGGCCGCGGCTTGACCGGAACAGCGCGCGCATGGCGTCGAATCCATACGGGCGAAGCTCCATATATCTTGCGATGGCGGAATGCACGATTGGAAGAATGGGCACCAGCCTGTCCTTGCCGCCCTTGCCCCTGATTCGGACGACTTCCGGCGCGCCGGCGACGCTGCCGTCGGTCAGGCTTAAAGCTTCGGAAATTCGAAGCCCGCATCCATATAGCAAAGTCATCAGCGCCTTGTCGCGCGCGGCCAGCCAGGGCTCGGCCGGATACATTTCGTCGGTTGTTTTAAGCAAAGCGATTACGTCTTCGCCGCCAAGCGCCTTGGATAATTTCCGCGGGACTTTCGGCGACTGCATAAGTTGGATTGCGGGATTTTTCAGGCCGAATTTTCTGCCCAGGAATTTATAGAACATTTTAAGCGCGGATAAGGCGCGCGCGCTGGACGATTTCGCGATGCCCTTTGAAGCGCGGGCGGACAGCCATGCGCGGAAGGCGGCTTGGTCCGCGGCCGCCAAACTTTCGCGGGCTGGCTCGTCGCCTTCGTATTCTTCGAAAAATTCCAGGAAATTCTTGATGTCGAAACAATATGATTCGGCGGTGTTGATTGAATATCCGCGCGCGGTCAATAAGTATTCCCTAAAATCCCGAACCATCTCGTTCATATGAATTACGGAAGAATTGGCGAAGGAATAGTTATGATATTCCGGTAATCGCCCAATAACCATCCGCCGCTATAACACTTGAATTTTTTCATCGAATCGGCGTATTCCAAAACCGCCGAATGCCATCTGTCGTCCAATGCGCTGCCCGCGCCCTTGTATCCGGCCAAAGCGCCGACGCCGGTTCCTACGCCGGTGCCGATAAGCGTGCCGGTGTTCCGCGCCGAATTATTGAAATCGATTATGCCGCCGTCGGACGCGTCCTTGACCGACGGGTCGAAATCCATTGAATCGCAGTCCGCGCCTATCAGGGAATTGCCGCTAAGGTCCGCCGGATATACGCACACCTGCCCCGGATTGGCCTTGCGGAAATCGGCCAGCGTCGCGTCTTTCTTGCCGTTCCATTCCATGACGGCGCGTTTGCCCTGAACCGCTTTGTTGCAGGTTCCGGCAATCCATTTGCCGTCCGTTTCGGCGCGCTCGCCCTTTTCGCCCTTGACCGAGAATCTTTTGACATTGGCGCAGTTTCCGCCCGCGGCGTCCATCCTGTCGTCCTTCACGCAGCTTTCCGCGCCATCGGCCTTGAAGTTCCTGCAAGTTTCGCGTCCTTCGGCGGTGTTCTGGTTGGTGGACAAAAGCAGGCAGTCGTTGCGGAAATTGCCTTCGGTATTGCAAATGACATTGATTCTGTCTTCGTTGATTTTATATGACATGCCGATTATGCAGGTCCTTTCCTGTCCTTTGATTTTGCACGGCCGGATGTCGAGAATCGCGTTCCCGCCGACTATGCCCGCGGTTATGTTCCCGATGATGGTGCCGCCCGCGCCGGCAATCATGGCGCTTTCGATTGTGCTGCCGACGACGTGGCCGGTGTTCTGGGCGACATACATTCCGGTTCCGCCCGCGGCGGCGCCGATTCCGGTGGCAATCATCTTGTCCTTGTTGGTGCCGAAAAGCCCGTCGCCGCCGGAATCGTTGGCTCCAATCATGTTGCCCATAAGTCCGCCGACAAGCACGCCGCCGATGGTTTTGGCAAGCGGATTTTTCGCGCGTTCCTTATCCATCTGTTTTTCGACGTCTTCGCGGGTCGGCTCGCGGTCTGCCGGGAAAACGACGCCTGCCATTTCGGGCTGAAAGCCGGATTCCGGAAAGCTGTCGATATTGCATTCGAAAGTTGCGCCGACGGGCACGTTCATCTTGGCGACGATGACGGCCTGGCTTACGTCGCGCGCGACAAGGCTTACTTCGGCCACGCAGGTGTCTTTGTTTGAGTCATAAGCGGCGCCGGTGCCGCGGAAATTGGGCCTGTCCCAGGCGAAAGCGCCGCTGGTCGGATTGACCGAGCGGCAAATTTCAAGGTCTTCCAAATCGACGCCTGCGGAAATGTCGCCGGCGCGGATAAGCCGTTCGATGTCGGGATTCGCGACGCGGATTGGAAGCGGCGCGGCAAGGCGCGCGGCCTCGGCCTCTTGGGCTTGTTGGATAAGGCCCGGCGCTTCGGTTATAAGATTGACGCCCGAGCCGTCGCCAAAGGAAACGCTGACGCTGCCCTGGCCGACGCCCTTTCCTGCGCTGTAATTATTGGTCTTGCGCGGGTCGCGCACGGAATCCGCCGCCGCCATATCGGCGAACGCGAACGCAAAAATTATAAAAGGAACAAACCTTAACAACATTCCATTCTCTCTATTTATAATATTATACCATAAATCTAGGGTTATTGCAAACCTTCGGCGGCGGCGCGGGCAAGCTCGTCGACGCGCTCGTTCAGCGGGTCGCCGGCATGGCCCTTGACCCAGGCCCACGAAACGCGGCGCGCGGCGACAAGCGCGTCCAGACGAACCCAAAGGTCCTGATTCTTCACGGGTTCCTTGTTGGCGGTCTTCCAGCCCTTGGCCTTCCAATTCTTAATCCATTGCTCCATGCCGTTTTTCACGTATTGGCTGTCGGTGGTTATGCCGATTTCCGCGCCCTCCCGGAATTCCGCCAGGGCGCTGATGACGGCCATAAGTTCCATCCTATTATTGGTGGTCATGGCTTCGGACCCGAATTTTTCGACGCCCGGATAGACAAAGGCCCAGCCGCCGGGGCCCGGGTTGCCCAGGCAGCTGCCGTCCGTAAAAATATTTATTTTAGCCATTGATTCGCACCCTTGCTTTAATGATATAATACCACAAATGAGATTCACTTCAAAATAACATTAACAACAATGGACCCCGGCCTTCGCCGGGGTGACGGGCGGTGCGTGAGATTCAGTTCAAAGCAGCTTAAACTTATGGCGAACAGCGCGCGGCGCTTGTCCCTGATGCAAATTCAGGGCGCGAACAGCGGCCACCCGGGCGCGCCGCTTGGCGCCGCCGACATCATAACGACGCTTTATGCGAACCATCTGCGTTTCGACCCTTTGAATCCCGCCTGGCCCGGCCGCGACAGGTTCGTCCTTTCGATGGGACACGCAAGCTCGCTTTTATATTCCGTTCTTCATCTTGCGGGCTATGCCGTGTCATTAAAGGATTTGCAGGGCTTTCGGAAACTGGGTTCCAAAACCCCCGGCCATCCGGAAGTCGGCACGACGCCCGGCGTCGAAGCGACCACCGGGCCGCTTGGCCAGGGTTTGGCGATGGCGGCGGGCATGGCAGTCGCGGCGCGGAAGAATAAATCGGACAGCCGGATTTACGTCATGTGTTCCGACGGCGACTTGATGGAAGGCGTCGCGCAGGAAACGATTTCGTTCGCGGGACTTCAAAAACTTTCGAACCTGATTGTGTTCTGGGACGACAACGAGATTTCGATAGACGGCCGCGCGCAAAGCGCCGACGACCGCCTGGAAAGGTTCAAGGCCGCGAAATGGAACGCGTTCAGGATAGACGGGCACGACCCGGCCGCGATAGACGCGGCGATTCTTGCCGCGAAGAAATCCAGCCAGCCGACCTTCATAGCGTGCCGGACGAAAATCGGCTTGGGTTCCAAAATGGAAGGGACGAACGCCGTCCACGGCGCGCCGTTAAAGCCCGACGACGCGGCGCAGTTGATGGAAAAATTGGAAAGGGAATCGGACGATTCGTTATGGAAAAAAATAAAAACCGGGAATAATAAAAGCAAGCCCAATAAAGAAAACAAATATAAAATTGTCGTTCCAAATATCACGGGCGTCGAGGCGACGCGCGTCATATCGGGCAAAGTTCTGGAAGACGTTATGAAAAAGCGCGGAAACGAAATCGTCGGCGCGTCGGCGGACTTGGCGACAAGCACGAATGTTCTTACCGGCTCCACCTCGTATATCAATCCGAAAAATCCGGCCGGGAATTTCATCGAATTCGGCGTCAGGGAGCATTTGATGGCCGCCGCCATGAACGGAATAAACCTGTCCGGAAAAAAGACTTTTTGCAGCACGTTCCTTGTTTTCTCGGACTATATGCGCCCGGCCGTGCGCCTGGCCGCCATCATGAAGGTGCCGCAGATTTTCGTGTTCAGCCACGACAGCATAGGCATGGGCGAAGACGGCGAAACGCACCAGCCCGTCGAACAGCTGGAATCCTTGCGCGCCATGCCGAACCTGAACGTCTTCCGCCCGGCAAGCGCGGCCGAGGTCGCCTTCGCCTGGGAATACGCCTTGAATTCGAAGGCGACGCCAAGCGTCATATCGTTGTCGCGCCAGAAATTTAGGCTTGCGCCCGACGTCCCGGCGGCGAAAATCGCGAAGGGCGGATATATATTGAAGGACGCGAAAGGCAGGCGCCATATAACCATAATCGCGACGGGCAGCGAAGTCGCGGTCGCGATTGGCGCGGCGGAAATTTTGGCCGGGGAAAAAATAAACGCGGCCGTCGTGTCTATGCCCTGCGTTGAATTGTTCCGCGCGCAGCCGAAAAAATACCAGGGTGAAATTCTTGGCGGCGGAAAAATCGTATCGGTAGAGGCCGGGGCAACCCGCGCCTGGCGCGAATTCGCCGGCGTCAATATCGGTATCGACACTTTCGGACTTTCGGGGTCCGCAGGCGACCTTATGTCGCGCTTCGGCTTCACCGCGGAAAAGGTAGCGGCTAAAATCCTTTCAGAAATCGGAGATTGACGTGTGGAGCTTGGAATTGTCGACCGGGGAAATCGTCCCGGTCGAGGTTGCGGTCAAACGAAACTCTAAAAGCATAACGATAAGGCCGAAATTTTCGCCGAAACGGAAAATTTCCGTGTCGAAGCCGTGGCACACTTCCGACGGCAAGGTGAAAAGTTTCCTGGAAACCAAACGCGCCTGGCTTGAAAAAAATTTCGCCGAGAACAAGATTGTCGACCTTCAAATCGGCGACAAGATAACCATACTGGACAACGAATACACCATCGCGCACCCAAGCCGCGCGCGCCTGGCCAGGACCGCGCAGCAGAAATTTCTGGCTTACGCTAAAAAACGAATCGCGGAATATTCCGCCGCCATCGGGAAAAAGCCCGCCAAGCTTACCATCCGCGACACAAGCTCGCGCTGGGGCAGCTGTTCCGAAGACGGCAATTTATGCTTTTCCTTCCGGCTGGCTTTCGCGCCCGAACCTGTCGCGCGCTATATCATCGCGCACGAGATGGCGCATATGCTGCACTTCGACCATTCGCCGAAATTCTGGGCCGAGGTCGCGCGCATTTACGGCCCCGGCTGGCAGCGCCAGCGCGACTGGCTTACGAAAAACGGCCAAACGCTTTATAAATATTTATAAAGAAAACTCCCGCCTTGCCAATTCGTCATGCTTTCTTTGCTTTCTCGCAAAGCTTGGTGAAGGCGGGGCCAGGGACCCTGTCCTTACTTCGTCAATACGTTTCTTAGAATATTTATTCCTTTCAGCATGACTTCGTTCGGGATATTGAGCGCGGGCAAAAAGCGCAGCCTGTTGCCGCCCGCGGTCAGGATAAGCAGCCCTTCGGCCAGGCATTCCTTTTGGACCGCCGCGGCGCTGATGCCGTTTTCAAGGCCGGCGCCAAGCATAAGGCCCATTCCAGAAACGTCCTTTATATTCGGAATCTTGTTAAGGTGAAGGCGCATATATCTGCCCTTGTTCGCGACATCGTCCAAGAATTCCGGCGTCATTGCTTCCACGACGACGTTCGCGGCGGCGCACGCAAGCGGATTGCCGCCGAAGGTGCTGCCATGGTCGCCCGGCTTCAAAGCGGCCGCCGTCTTTTTATTGAACAGCGTCGCGCCGATGGCAAGTCCGCCGCCCAGGCCCTTGGCGGTGGTTGTGATGTCGGGCTTTATTTCGTATTGCTCGGCCGCGAAATAAGTTCCGGTGCGGCCGTTGCCTGTCTGGACTTCGTCGGCGATTAGAAGGATTTTGTTGTCGTCGCAAAGTTTCCTGACGTCGCGCATGAATTTTTTCGTCATCGGAACTACGCCGCCTTCGCCCTGCACCGGCTCGACCACAATCGCGGCGACCCGGTTATAGTCGACGAAATCGTCGACTTCATTGAAGTCGACGGCGACGCTGTTGATTTTGTGAAGATACGGCGCGAATTTCACGGGATGGAATTTGTCCTGTCCGGTCATGCTGATTGTCGCCATCGTGCGCCCGTGGAAGGAACCGTTCAAAGTCAGTATGTATCCGGGTTCGAACCTTCTCTCGTTCCTGGCTTTCCTGTATTTGGGCATATTGGCGTCGTGGAAATAGGCGCGCGCGGCCTTTATGGCGCATTCGTTCGCCTCGGCGCCGGAATTGCTGAAAAAGACTTTGGAATATCCGGTCTTCTCGCAAAGGTTTTTCGCAAGTTTCGCCGCCGGTTCGTTGTAGAATATGTTCGAGGTATGCGTTAAGCCGCCGACTTGGGCGGCGACGGCTTCCTCTATCTTCGGATTCGCGATGCCCAGCGAATTGCAGCCTATGCCTGTTGTGAAATCGACGTATTCCCTGCCGCGGCAGTCGTATGCCAAGGAACCAAGCCCCCATGATAAATCCAAATCCTGCCTGGCGTATGTGTCCGCTATATATTGATGTGTGTCTTTCTTGATTCTATTGAATTTTGCGACAGACATGGGTGCGTCCTTTGAACTTGCGCCCTCTCGTCTCCCTATACGAAATTATGATACACTATTCCCGCGCGGAATCAAGTCTATTATAATAGACTAATAAAACATAGATTATGTTTTATTTCATCAAGGGGAAAAGAATGACGTCGCGGACGGACGGCTGGTCGGTTAAAAGCATGACCCAGCGGTCGATTCCAAGGCCCAAACCCGAAATCGGCGGCATGCCGTGCTCCATCGCGCGAAGATAGTCTTCGTCCAGCTCCACGCCCTCTTCTTCGCCGGCGGCCTTGTTGTCCATCTGCTCGCTGAACGCGGCGCGCTGTTCCAGCGGGTCCACCAGCTCGGAATACGCGTTCACCATCTCGGCGGCGTTCGCGACAAGCTGGAAAACATCCGAAGCGCGCGCGTCCTTGTCGTTGCGGCGGGCAAGCGGCTTCATGAAGGCCGGATAGTTGTGGACGATTGTCGGCTGCATCGTGTTCGCGCGGATTTTCTTTTTCCACACATGGTCGATAAGCGACATGACGGATTTTATGTCTTTCAATTCGCCTTCCTTGAACAGGCCCGCGGCGACGACGGCTTTTTTGGCGGCGGCTAAATCTTTGAAGCCCAGAATATCCTGGCCTACGACTTTTGAAAGTTCCGCTATATAATCCATGCGCGCGAATTTGGAAAAGTCCAGCTCCTGCCCTTGATAATTGATTTTGAGGGTGCCCTTCAAAGTCATCAGCATTTCCTGGATAAGGCTGATAAGGAATTCGACATTGTCGTTCCAGTCCCAATACGCGGCATACCATTCCAGCATGGTGAATTCTTGGAGGTGCTGCGTGTCGACGCCTTCGTTGCGGAAATTTTTGCCAAGCTCGAACACCCGGTCGAAGCCGCTTGCGATTGCCTGTTTCAGATAAAGTTCCGGCGCTATGCGCAGATAGAAATCCGCGTCCAAAGCGTTGTGGTGCGTGATGAACGGCGCCGCGGCCGCGCCCGACGCGATGTTCTGCAAAATGGGCGTTTCGACTTCTATGAAGTTGTTCTTATAAAGGAATTCGCGGATGAAGCGCAGCATCTTGAAGCGGAACTTCATGGTTTCGCGCGCTTCCGCGTTCGCGATGATGTCCAGATAGCGCTGGCGATAGCGGGTTTCGATGTCGGTCAGGCCGTGGTGCTTGTCGGGCAAACCGCGCAGCGCCTTCGAAAGGATTGTGTATTCGAATCCCTTTATGGTTAGTTCGCCCCTGGTGGTGTGATACATTTCGCCCGCGACGCCGATGAAGTCGCCCAGGTCCAGGTTGTTGTGAAGCCAGTCGAATTTTTCCTGGCCTATGTCGTTCGCGGAAAAAGAGATTTGGATTTCGCCGTCGATATCGTAGATTTTTCCGAACATAAGGCCGCCCATCCAGCGCGCGGCGGTAAGCCTGCCCGCGGTCTTCACCTTGGCGCCGTCTTCCATCAATCGGGCTTCGGCGATGGTGTTGGTGCGGCCGAACTTGTCCTTCCAAACCGCGCCGTCGGTTGAACGGATGGATTCGACCTTGGCAAGGCGCGCTTCCGCTTCGTTTATGATTTCTGGCATTTTCCTTTCCTTTATGTAAAAGGGGGCCTTTCGCCCCCTTTTCTTATTCTTCCGTCTGCTGTTCGGCGGCCGGGGATGGTTTAAGGCCGAGCTTTTCGCGCACGCGCGATTTCTTTCCGGTAAGCTTTCGCAGGAAATAGAGCTTCGCGCGGCGAATTTGTCCGCTGCGGACTTTTTCTATCCTGTCGATGGCGGGCGAATAAATCGGGAACTTGCGTTCGACGCCGACGCCGTATGATTCCTTGCGCACGACGAACGAAGCCGCGGAACCGCTGCCGGTCATGGCTATGACAAGCCCTTCGAACAGCTGGTTTCTGGTTTTTTCTCCGTCCTTGATTTTGACATAGACTTTGATGGTGTCGCCGACTTTGAATTCCGGCGCCTTTTTGCCGCCGAGAAGGCGGGCGATTTCTTTTTTCTCTACTTTATTTACAAGGTTCATTTTACTCTTCCTTTTTATTGGCGGATTTTTCGCTTGCGCACTCCGCTTTCATTAAATCCGGCCGTCGTTCCATAGTTACAAGCCGCGCCTGTTCGCGCCGCCAGTCGCCTATGGCCTTATGGTTGCCGTTCAGCAGGACTTCCGGGACATTTCGTCCGCGCCATGCCGCCGGCCGCGTGAATAACGGGTATTCAAGCAGCCCGGTTTCAAAACTTTCATCGTTTATGCTGTCCGTTTTGCCGACGACATTATCAAGCAGCCGGACGATTGTGTCAATGAAAATCTGCGCCGCAAGGTCGCCGCCGGACAGGATATAGTCGCCGACCGACACCTCGGCCATGTCATATTCGAGGATGGCGCGCTGGTCCAGGCCTTCGTATCGCCCGCAGACAAGGGTCAGGTTTTCCGCGGCCGAGAATTCCCGCGCCATTTTTTGGGTCAAAGGCTTGCCGCGCGGCGAAAAATATATGATTTTCCCGCGGCTTTCGGCCGGAATGCCGTCGATGGCGGCCGCCATGACGTCGGGCCTTATGACCATGCCCGCGCCGCCGCCGAAGGGGCTGTCGTCGACCGAGCCATAGTCGTTGATGGCATAGTCGCGCAGATTCACTATCCTTTCGGACCAAATCCCCGCGGACAAAGCCTTGCCCGCCAGCGCCCCGCCGTTTATGCCTGGGAAAAATTCCGGAAAAAGCGTTATGATATTGAAATTCGTCATGCCCGCGCGCGCATTTCTTTAAGCTGGTATTCCAAACAGGTCAGTCTTATTTTTTCGGCTATATCTTTCAGGTCCTTTATGTTTTCGATGCAGGATTCGTAGGTTTCTTCGTTCGGATTAATCCGCGCGGATACCCGGACGTGGAAGTTCGGCAGCAAGTCCACTTCGATTTTCTCGGGCGGAACGCTTTCCAAAAGTTTTCTGACCGCCGAGCAATCTTCGCGCACCCTGTCGCACTTGACGCACATCTGCTCTTTCATGCATCCGTTGGTTATCTCGAATAATGTTTCGTGCATTTTTATTCCATTGTCATTCCCGCGAAGGTGAGGACGGAAACAGAAAACATGACCGACGTCATGTTTTCCCGTCCGAGCAGGAACCCCAATCTTCGATTGGTTGGTTCCGTCGAAGGAATCTCAAATCGTATTTTCATTTATGTTTATCGTTCTTTTGTCCAAATCGACCGCGGCGCTGACCATGGCCAACATGTCGCCGCTTTCTATTTCGATTATGTCGCCGGCGCCGAAATTATGGACTGCCGCGATTTTGCCAAGGAATTCTTTGCCGCGATAGACATCCATTCCTATCAGGTCGGATATATAATATACGCCGGGCTTTGTGGCGCCGAACGCCTCGCGTCCGGCGAAAATTTCGGTGCCGACGGCGGCTTCGGCCGCGGTGCGGTCGGCGGCGCCGTCGATGGTCGCGATGAATGTGTCATGGCCGGATTGGCGGACGGACTTGATATTGCCCGCGGCAAGCTTTTCGAAACTCTCGAAGCTGTCGGTGAAGAATTGGCCCCTAACCTCTCCCTTCAACCCGTGCGGAGAGGTTATCCTGGCGATTAAGATGTTGTTGGTTTGATTTGCCATTGTTTCCCCTGCCCGTCACCCCGGCGAAGGCCGGGGTCCATTGTTCGATACTTGGTGAATTATCCGCCAACGCGGGACTTATGACCTGGATTCCAGCGAGCCTGCCCTCGCGAAGGCGGGGGCTGGAATGACGGCTGTTGTGTTTATTCTGCGGCGACCGGTTCAGCCAAAGCTTCGGCGGACACGTCCGGCGCGGGCGCGGCCTTGGCCGCGGCGGCGGCTTCGGCAGCCTTGGCGAGTTTCGCCTGCTTGTCCTTGATTTTCATCAGGGTCTTTTCCGATTGCAAATGCTTCTTGGTCTGAACCGGCGCAGCTTTTTTCGGCAGAACGCCCGCGTCGGCAAGGAACTTATAGACGCGGTCCGAAGGCTTGGCGCCCTTGGCCATCCAGTCCTTGACGCGGTCCATCTTCAGTTTGACGCGGCCTTCGGTCCCGCGCGGAAGCTTCGGATTGTAGGTTCCGACCTGTTCCAGGATGTTCCCGGAATTGCGCGCGTTGCGCTTGTCGGTTACGACGATGTGGTAGTAAGGGTTCTTTTTGGCCCCGAATAAAGCCATGCGTATGACAACTGCCATTTTCTTTTCCTTTTTGTTTCAAGTTCAACGAGGGAACGTCCATCAAGAGCGTATTCGCCGGTTGATGTTCCAGGCGCCAACCGCGCCCAGGGTTCCATGGATAGCAATCTTTTGGGATTTGCGCTTTCATTTTATACTGGCTTTTCTCGAAAGTCAACTCTATAATCGGAATAACCGGGAGCGCGGGAGATAAACGAAAGGAACTATATACTATGGCACATAAATTTGCCCCGTGGCTGAAAAAGCCCGGCATGAATATCGAATCCCACTACGACGAAGCAAGCGCATACGGAATTTTGGGGCCGCGCGCGGTCGTCATATTGTCCGGCTCGGCCAGCGACAAGGACATGGTGGGCGCCGGAACCGAAATACTCCGCGCCTTGGGCGTAGGCTTCGAATACCACGCCTTGTCCGCCCACCGCAACCAGTTGGAGCTTGGCGAATTCGCGGACAATCTTCTGCTCGAACAGAAAACCTATGTCCTTATGGGCGTCGCCGGCATGGCGGCCGCGCTTCCGGGCGACCTTGGCGGGAAAGTCATAAAGTTCCAGCAAACCTCCGAAGGCGACGTCATGGTGCCTCAGGTTTATGGAATTCCCGGAAACAGCAAGGACAGCTGCGCGTTCAACGACATGGCCGCGGTCGCCAGCATATCGGCGCTTCCGCCGGGGCCGGCCGTGTCGATGTTCGGCCTGGGCAAACCCGGCATGATTAACGCCAGCATGGCCGCGGTGAACCTTCTGGACATGGTGCTCCACGTCAAACGCCAGAACGGGAAATAATAAGAATCTCTTTCAACTTGATTTACCGCATGTGGGCGTATAAAATCGCCCCATGCGGGTGTAGTTCAGTGGTAAAATGCGAGCTTCCCAAGCTTGAGTTGTGGGTTCGATTCCCATCACCCGCACCATTGGTTCAGCGCCCCTTGCGGGTGTTGAACCAATGGCGGGTGTTGGAAAACTGAGAACCCACATAAAGCCGCGCAGCGGCGGCGGGTTCGACAAGAAGTCCGGTTTTGCAAGCGGCGTAGTTGCCGCGTGGCGAAACCGATACGATTGGTGAGCAAGCCGCGTTTAGCGGCGGTTCCGGCGAAGCCGGAATGCGAACAATCCTCGTCACCCGCACCATAAATATTCGGATGCGCCATGAAAAACCTTATGATTATCGGGCCGGTAAGATGCGGCAAGACCACGCTTGCGAACATGCTTTGCGAAAAGTTCCGCTTCAATTATGTGTCGCAGGACGCGCTTGTAACCACCTTCCAGAACATCGCGCCGCAACTTGAAATAAAGGACCGCTGGGACTATCCGACCCACAACAACAAGCACCGCGAAACCCTGGCGCCCTTTATGTTCGAATATATGAAAAGGCTTGTCGACAAGTATGAGCACGGAACGGCGAAACATCTTTGGCTGGTCGAAGGCGCGCATATCGGCGTCCGGACCGCGCACAAACTTATCGACCATAAGAACTGGGACATCGTCGTTTTGGGCTATCCGAATCTTGACGCGGAAAACGCCTTGCGCGCGGTGCGCGAAAACGACACCGAACACGACTGGACGCGCGATGAAAGCGATGAAGACCTTCTTAAATATCTGGCGGAAGGCGCGGAGCAAAGCGCGCAATACCGGCTCGCCGCGGCGGAGCTTGGACTAACCTTCATCGACACCGGTTCGGACCGGAAACGGAAACTGCAAGAATTCCTTCAAAATTTATCGTGAATCGAATCCTATTTTGTGATAAAATGTTGCGATAACAAAAAGGATTTTCCATGACTGAAATTATCGAAACACTGGAACAAAAACGCGCCCGCCTTGCCGCCGAACTGGCCGCGGCCGAAAAGGAACTTGGCGCCGCCCGCGGCGAAGCCCTTAATGTCATGTCGATTTCGCTTCCCGACATGCTCTCGTTTTTCGAGCCCTTCTTCGCGCCGTCCTTCCGCTGGCCGAACGACTACAAGGCCGGCGACGAAAAATTCTACCGGCAGATTTACGACTATCTGAACGGCAAAGTTCCCGGCGCAGAGCACTATTTTGCGAGGAACATGGGGGGGGGTTCGGGGAACCGCACAGAATACTCGGCATAGACCGGATGGTGAACAAAGCGGATGCCGCCCGCCTGTTTCCTGACGGCTCGGACGAACAGAAGCGCACCAAGGATATTTTGAAACTTCTAAGCGGCTTGATGTATGGAATCGACGAAAGCAAAGAACGTCGCAAAGGCGGTTCCGGCGCCGACCGCGTTTTGGAATGCGAGAAAAGAATCGCCGGTTGCAAAAGCATGTTCGAAAACCCGGCCGACAAGGCGATGCTTTTAGGCATGGCGAAGAACTTTTTGCAAATCATGCTTGAAGCCTATCCCGATGACAAGTCCGGCTGGCACGCGCCGGAATTCCGCGGGAAAATCGTCCCGGAAATCGAGAAGCTGAAAGCCGATATAGCCAAACTTTCCGCCAAACCCCGGGACTTCGCGAAAGGCGTTCCCGCCCTTAAAGCCAAAGGCGAAAAGCCCCTGATGAAACCCGGAATGCACCTGGGCGGAGAAAGGGATTGAAATGTCCGACGTCGTAATCAGAAAAGCCGTGGCGGGCGATGTTCCCGACATAGTTCGGTTGCAAAGAACTTGCGACCTTTGCCGTTCCGACGGCGTATTTTTCGAAGATTGCGAATTCGCGGAATATATTAAAAACGGCGTCCTGCTGATTGCTGAAAATGCGGGCGCCGCCATCGGCTTCATAATGGGCGAGCGGTTGTTGAACGGCGGCGCGATTTGCCAGCTGTGCGGCGTGGAAAAACCGCACAGAAACGGCCGGGTCGCGCGCGACCTGCTGCTGGAATTCAAAGCGGCGTTGAAGGAAAAAGGCGCGTCATGGATGCTGCTTTACGCCATACACGGCACCGGCAAGCTGCACGAATACATGGGCTCCAAGGTCGGCGACGAAGCCTGCAAGGAAGTCTATTACGATTTTTAATAAGGAGCGAGAAATGCAATCTGCGGAAATTAAAAAATATTATTCCACCCAATCGCCGCGGTCGAAGATTTCGGCCGCGTTCGCCGCGGGCTTCCCCGCCGACCCGCTGGAAATAATGAAGCAGGTCAGAAAATCCCTGATTCATCCGTGCGAGAATCCTGCGTATTTTTTTCATTCCAACTGGCCCTGGTTTTCGAACGCGGCCAATATCGAGCATGAATTGAAAACGCAGAAAATCGTCGCCGCCAAGTGCCGCGAATTCGCGATGCTTTCCGTCGCCGTCATGCGCGCCAAGGGAATCCCGGCGCGTTCGCGCTGCGGCTTCGCGACATATTTCGACCCGGGTGTTTTCGAGGACCACTGGGTCGTCGAATATTATGACAAAGGGGCCTGGCGCCTTGCCGACGCGCAGACGCTTCGCCTGAAACTTTCCGCCGGCGAATTCATAAACGGCGGCACCGCATGGCAGCTGGTCAGGAAGCACGGCTTCGACCCGAAGCTTTTCGGATTCACGGGAAACGACAAAATGCTGGGCCTTTATTATGCGGCCGCGAATCTGATAAGGGACGTCGGCGGACTTGTGAAGGACGAGCTGGAATATCTTGAAGAAAACGATTTGATGTGGGAAGGACACAAGCTTTCCGCGCCCGAGCTTGCCCGGCTTGACGTCATCGCCGAACTGGTTTCGAAGGAAGACTTGGGCGGCCTTGAATCCGTGTTCGCCGAAATGCGGCCCGGCATAAAGCTTGTGCCCTGGGCGGAAAAGGAATACGGCCATCTGTGGCGCGCAGGAAAATGACCGGTGCGCGTCGCAAGGGGCCGACGGGCCATGAATAAGAAATCAAGGAATGCACAAAAGAGTTGACAAAAGCACTTTTTGATTTATAATCCCCTTATAACAAGAGGAAAATTCATGAAAAAGCCGACCATTGAAATGCTTCACAGATATTACGCCGAACAGGCCGCGCAAATCGCCTGTTTCAACCAGCGGTTCAGCGTCGAAAAGGCGACAGAACGCCAAATCGTCCGCAGCGCCAAGGCGCAGGGAATCCGTTGCGAATCCGCCGAAGACATCGCGAAGCTTCGCGCGCAATCGGTCGACGTCTATAACGCCATGCTGGCCGACGCCAAGGATTTGGCCGCGGCAAACCGCTTCACTATGCCTGCCCTGAACGTCATAAAACCCATCAAGTCGGCGGCCGAATTCAACTGCGTGATTTTCGACCATCTTTGCCGCACGATACAGGAACTTCGAAACGAAATCGTGGCCGCGCCGTTATGGCACAGCTTGTTCGCGGCCGCAATGGCCGACACGGCCCAGGGCGGGGATTTCCATACGCGGCAGCACCTGAACCTTTGCGGCGCCAAGGTCAAGCAGTGGATGAACGAAGGACGCTAATCGCCGCTTGATTTATCCGCGAACGGCGCCTATAATCCACGCATGAAGAAATTGCTCGCGCTTTTATTTATATTCGCCGCCCTGCCCGTTTTTGCGGAAGACGCGGACGAAATGGTGAAAAAAGACTTCGCCATAGTGCAAGTCTTGGACAAAACTTCGGGTAAAACCAAACAGCTTAAAATCCCCGCCGGAAAGGAATCGACTTTTGAAAAACTTGCGATAGACGTCAAGTCCTGCCTGGCCGCGTCGGAATTCCAGCCGGAAGATTACTTCGCATTCTTCGAAGTTTATAAAACCGCGGCCGACCGGGCCTTGCCGCGGATTTTTTCCGGCTGGATGATGGCAAGCTCGCCCGGGGCCAACCCCTTGGAAGACGAGAATTACGATTTATGGTTAGTGAAATGCATATAAAATCGCGGCGCAGCCCGAAGGGCGAAGACGGATGGTTGGTTAAATGCCAATAAAAAATAAAATCACCAAGCTTTTCATGTGGGCGGGAATATTTCTGCTGGCCGATATTCTGAACCCGCTTTGGCATTCGTCCAAACGCCGCCGCGCGCGCCGCCTGGAAGTATACGGCCGCGCGGTTTCCAATTATGCAAGGCGGTATTTGTCGGCCGCAGCCGGCCTTTCATTGGCCGAATCGATAAAAGACGACGCGAACGAAAAGATTTATACGATATGGCTTCAAGGCGAGGATAACGCGCCCGACATCACCAAAGCCTGCTTCCGCAGCGTCCGCCGCCATTGTTCGCAGGAACTGGTTGTGCTGGACGAAAAAATGCTGCCCAATTACATCGACCTGCCCGGCGTGATTATGGACAAGCGCAAAAACGGAGGCATCGGCCATCCGCACTTCGCGGACATCGCGCGCGTCGAATTGCTTCACAACCACGGCGGATTTTGGACGGACGCGACGAATTTTATAACCGGCCCGATTCCGCGGCAAATCGTCGACCAGGATTTCTTCGTCTATCTTGCGAACGGCGAAAAGGGCGCGGCTTACAGCTTTATCCAGAATTGCTTCATACGCGGGCGCCGCGGCGCGTATCTGTTGGAAGCCTGGCGCGCGATGATTCATGAATTCTGGACGCATGAAGACAAGCGCCTGGATTATTTCATCCATCAGCTGCTTTTCAAAACGCTTGTGCAAAATGACCCGCGGGCGAAGGAATTCTTCGAAAAAATGCCCAAACTCTGCCAGGACCCGACGCACGTCCTGTGGCACGAATACCATGACAAGCCCTTCGACCAGGCGACCTTCGACAGAATCGCCTGCGACGCCTTCTTCCATAAATTGTCGCGCAAAACCTATAAGAAACCGGGCGCGAGGCTAATGCCCGGCACCTTCGCCGATATTATAACGAAGATGTAAGTCGTTCGCGCGCAGGTGGCAATTCCTTCACCGCGAACATTCGGAAAAAGTGCCCCAGTTCGTTCAATCCAAGCGGAAGCGCGAATAGCTTTTCATTGTAAGGCTCGGCGCACTTCGCGCAAACCGCCCTGCCCGTCTTCGGCGACAAGCGCGTCAGGTTTTCCCGCCCGCCGCAGCCCGCGCATTTCGAAAAATCAAGGCTGTATCCCGCAGCCGCCAGCAATTCCGTTTCCCATCTTAAATACTCGTCCGGCGTCGCGTTCAGCAGAAGCCGAAGGGTCGCGAAATATACCTGCGGATGGGCTTCGCGCTCCGGCAGAAAATCCGCAATCATCGCGAAGGCCGAATTCATTGTCGCCAGGCTTTCCTCGTCGTTCATCAGCATGGCGGCGAGATTGCGCTCGGGCGCGAAACGCATGGTGCCAAGGTGGTTTTCCAAACGCGCGCCCCACGACGCCATGCCTTGCATTCCGGCCATCAGCCGGTTTTTCGACAGCTGGCCGCCGCGCACGATTCCAGCCAGGATTCCGTGCTCCATAGTCAGAACGCGCGCGATAAAGGCCCGCTCGCCGTAGTTCTTCAAACCTATAATAACGCCCTGACTTTCAAGTTGCATTTATTTATTTCCTATATATAATAATCATAAATTAAAAGGTGGATGACATGCCAGTGAAATCATTGGAAGATTTGGCGTCGTTTTGCAAGCGCCGCGGATTCGCGTTTCAAAGCAGCGAAATATACGGCGGCCTCAAAGGCTTCTACGACCTTGGCCCGCTTGGCGTCGAATTGATGAAGAACATCCGCGACCTGTGGTGGAACGCGATGGTCTATAAGCGCGACGATGTCGAAGGCTTGGAAGCCGCGCTTATCAACAATCCGCTGGTATGGAGATATTCGGGACACGAGGCGGGCTTTTCCGACCCGCTTGTGGAATGCAAGAAATGCAACGCCAGAATGCGCCAGGACAAAATGGCGGACCCTACCAAATGCGACGCCTGCGGTTCCAAGGAATTGACTGCCCCGCGCGATTTCAAACTGATGATGAGCCTGGCCGTGGGACCCGTTTCAAGCGGCGAAACGAACGCCTATCTTCGCCCCGAAACCGCGACGACGACTTATATAAATTTCAAGAATGTTTTGGATTCCACCTCGCGCAAAATCCCGTTCGGCATGGCGCAAATCGGAAAGGCCTTCCGCAACGAAATCACGCCGCGCAATTTCGTTTTCAGAATGCGCGAGTTCGAACAGGCCGAATTGCAGTTCTTCGTTCATCCGAAGGACGACATGGAATGGTTCGAAAAATGGAAATCCGCGCGCATGGACTGGTGGATAAATTCGCTTGGCGTTCCGGCGGAGAAATTGCGCTTCCACGAACACGACCAGCTTGCGCATTACGCCAAGGCCGCGTTCGACATCGAATATGAGTTCGGCGGGCTTGGCTTCGACGAAGTCGAAGGCGTCCATAACAGGCAGGACTTCGACCTTGGCTCGCACACCAAGGCGCAGGGCGAATTCGGCATCCAGGCGAAAGTTATGGAGAACAAGGATTCCGTTTCCAAGCTTTCCTATTCCGACCCGCAGACCGGCGAAAGTTTCATCCCGTTCGTAATCGAAACCGCGATGGGGACTTTCCGCGCCTTCGCGGCCGTGCTGGACAATGCATACACGGAAGAGGATTTGGGCGAAGGCAATTCGCGCATAGTCCTGAAACTTGCGCCGCGCCTTTCGCCGATAAAGGCCGCGGTTATCCCGCTTGCGCGCAACGTGCCGGAGCTTGTGGCGGCGGCGGAAAAAATGCGCGATGAATTGAAGGCGCTCGGCATCGGCCGCATCGCGTTCGAGAACAGCGGCAACATCGGGAAGAATTACAGACGGCACGATGAAATCGGAACGCCGGTCTGCATAACCATCGACCATCAGACCTTGGAGGACGGCACCGCGACCATCCGCCACCGCGACAGCATGGAACAAACCCGCGCGCCGCTTGCGGACATCCCGGATATGGTCGGAAAAATTATCGCGTAGAATCGCGCAAGGAAGGGACTTTATGACTAGCAATACCCCCCCCCAGCGAATGTCTGTTTTGGATGTGGCGCACGCGAAAGACGCGCCTGTCCTATCGTTTATAATTCCGTTCTATAATGTTGCGAAATACTTGGATAGATGCATAGCTTCCGTCGCGTGTCAAACGCTTCGGAACATAGAGATAATTCTGGTCGACGATTGCGGCGAAGACGCTTCGCGCGGAATCGCCGAAGGCTGGGCGGCGAAAGACAAGCGCATAAAGATAATAACGAATTCCGAAAATTCCGGCGCGGGAATATCGCGCAACGTCGGAATGGACGCGGCGATGGGGGAATTCGTGGCGTTCGTGGACTCCGACGATTACATAGCGCCCGACTGGTCGCAGATAATGCTGACGGCGGCGTGGAACACCGGCGCCGAGATTGCGGTCAGCCGCGCCGCCGCCGTATGGTCGGACGGATATATAGAGGATTATGTCCGCGGATTCTTCGAACAAAAATTCGAAAACAAGGTTTATACGGACGCATACGGAAAATTCCGCAGCCATACGGTCTGGGGCGTTTTGCTGCGCCGCGATTTCATAAATTCGAACGGGCTGCGTTTTCTTTTCCTGCGCGCGGCCGAGGATTCCGAATTCATGTATAGGGCTTCGGCGCACGCGAAGATGGTCGTGGTGGAACCGCGCGCGACGTATTTTTATGTTCAGCGCGGCGATTCCCTTACCGGCGGCGGCGGCAAGGAAAAAAGATTGTTCATCGCCAGATGCCAGCTGTTCGCGGCCGAACGGCTTTTGGAATACTTCGGCGAATGCGACCTGCCGGACAAGGCCGACTGGGTCATGATGGCGCAAAGGCATATGATGTCGGGCGTCTATGGATTCATGGTTATGGCGGCCGGCTGTCCGGAAGATTACGCAGAGCGGCCTCTTTATCAAAGATACAAGAACATCTTGCTGTCTATCGACTTTCGGAAAAACAAATACGTATGGCCGCGGGAAAGGAAAATTCTAAGGATGCTGCGCCTGTCCGACACCCTTACGGAATTCGCGCTCTTGTCCTTTATTGAAATCGGCCAATGGTTCCAAAGCGGAATCATCGCGCGGGACGAAGCCGATTTGGCGCGCGGCGCCGGTCGCGCGATGCCGAAAGCGTATTGCGCGTTCCGTATTTTGAAAAGCATGTGGCGCGCTGTCCGCCCGCGCCTGCCGCGCCTTCGCAGGTCCCGGTTCGCCAGGATTGATTTCTGCACGCTTTGCTGTCTGGATTGCCCGACCTGCCAGATGCGCCTGAATAATTATTGCGAGCGCGGCGCGGGATACTTGACGCTGGAAAATTTCAAGCTGTTCGCGGCGAAGAACAAACACATCCGCCAGATAGAGATAACCGGCGCGGGCGAGCCGTTTTTGAATCCCGACTTCGTGAAAATTATAGAATATGCGGACGCCCGGGGAATAAAGCTCAGCTGCCACGCCGGGACGAATTTCAACGCCGTTTCGGACGCGGCGCTTGAAGCCATGGTGAAGTTCGGAATGCTTTACCTGAATGTGGCGGTCGACGGCGCGTGCCAGGAGACTTATTCGAAATATAGGCGCGGCGGGGACTTTGACAAAGTCATAAGAAACATCGAGAAATTGAACGAATTTAAGAAGAAATATAACAGCGGCCTTCCGACGCTTAGCTGGCAGTATGTCATTCTTCCGTCGAACGATTCGATTGCCGAGATAAAGCGCGCCAAAGCGATGGCCGCCGAACTTGACATGATGATAATGTTTCTAAGGGATTGGGCCGGATACGTTCCGAAAGACAGGTTGTCCGAGATAAAATTCGAAACCGACCTCCGCTTCGCCGACGTCTACGAGCACAGCGGCGGCGCGCCGAACGGCAGAAGATACCTGCCCTGCTATCAGCTTTGGAAGGCGCCTCAGGTGAACTGGGACGGCCGGATATTCGGCTGTTGCGTGAATTGGTATAAAGGGTTCGAAGGAAACGCGTTCACCGACGGCCTGGAAAAATGCAAAAAGATGGGATTGTATAAGGCTTCGCAGAAAATGTTAAGGGGCGGAAAAGTGTGCGATGATTCGCCTTGCTTTACCTGCCGTTTCAGAATGCTTGAAACCATATTCGAAAAACGCGCTTTCATGACGCGCGCCGAAACCTATCCGCCCGAACCCTGGTTTTGTTGACCCAGTCCCTTACCTTGTAACCCCGCACTCCGCCAATACCGACTTCACCATCTGATTGTCATCCCGGGCGAAGACCCGGGACCTCATCCACACCCGTCACCCCGGCAACCTGTCCGCCGTAGCCTTGGCGAAGGTGGAAGGCCGGGGTCCATTGTACCCAAACAAAACCCGGCAGTTGCCGGGTTTTTCTTATATAACCCTCTGTTTCGCGCCTATAATAATGCCTACCAAAATAATCAGCCTAAACCAACGACTTATGCGATAAAATTACTAAATATACATTTTGGCTACAATCAAAGACATATTGTCCATTTCACGTGAAACCGGATATAAGGCTTGCATTTTTAATGCAAGCCTTCATAAAAAACATGCCGGGGTCCATTGTATTTATCATTTGTTATGAAACATAAAATATGATACAATGATAAATAAAGGGAATAGAGAGATATGCTGAAATTGCATAAAATTTCATTGTCGGCATTGGCACTAATCATGCCTCTAAGCGCTTTTGCCGTCGGCAGCGCCACGCCGCCCGCGGCGACGACGCCTACAAGGGGCCAGGCCGGCCAGGCGCAGGCTTACCGGCAGCAGCAAATGCAGCAATACTATATGGTGCAAACGCCGGATGTGGATACCGCGTGCCGGCAGAAGATTTTTCAATGCCTGTCGGATTATTGCGGCGATATTACGGGAATTCCGGGCGTCTATCAGGGCCGTTGCCAGTATGCTACCGAGGGCGAGCTTTATAATTGGGCATTGCTTTGTATCCAAAAGGACTATGAAGATTTGATGCCGCAGTATAACCTGTATAACAAGGCGCAGAATAAACCCGTGAACACGGCGGCGCGCTTGTGTCCGACTTATATCCAGCAGGAAGTCATGTCGTTCCTGTCGATGTCGCTGATGGCGGGCAAATTGGCGCAGCAGCGCTCGACCGAATGCACGGACGCGCGCGCGGAATTGGCGGCGGCCCTGTCGTGCCATGAAACGACGATGATTTACGCTCTTGAATCTTCCAGCATGTTGGATTCGATGTTGACCGATAGTTGCGGTAGCGGCGTCGTTGGCGGAAGCCGCGCCATGGTGCAAAAATTCATGAGCGCCGGAAACGTCGGCGGCAGCGTCTGGGGCTGGGTTGAAAAGATTATAACGATGGACGCGGTGTTCGGCTCGGAAAAGGCGCGCGGCTGGGAAAGCGCGGTCGACGCGATTGCGGCCGGCTACGTGAACAGAATGAACGCGGCCTGCGGCGAGAGCATGCAGTTCCAGGCGATTCAGCGCTATGCGGACAACAGCCCCGGCGTCACCCAACAGGCCTTGACATTATTGGTAAGCTCGCAAACCGGCAACGCGACCACCGACCCGAAGAAGTTGGGCGGCGGTTCGGCATTCCCGGCGGCCGGCGGCGCGGCCTTTGGCGGCAATAAGAAAGAATTGGTTGCGACCATCCAGTCGAACTACGCGATTTACGATTACGCCACGGCGGCCCAGGTTGTCCAAGCGGGACTTACGAATCCGATTACGACGCAAAATCCGTTCTTGACCTCGGCCCAGATGAACACTATGCAGCAGGCGAAGAAAAACGGAACGAAAGTCTTCATGATAAAGGACAGCTCGCGCTGCTTCATAGTGGCGGTCGAGCCGCTAAGCGAATCGGAAAGCAATCTGCTGGCGCCGCAGCTCGCGTCCTGCGCTTATAACTAAGGAAAAGGTATAACGATGACCATCTCTCTCTCTGGATTTCTGCGGGTTTCGGCCTTGACTGCTGTTTCCTTGTTCTGCGTGTCCGAATCCTTCGCCGCTTCGACTTGGCGCAAATACAGCGACAAAATATGGATTGAAACGACCGAAGGCAAAATGGAAATGTCCGCCAGCTGCGGAAATAACAAATGGCCGACCGACTTCGGAAAGGACTATGGCAGCGGGGACAAATTGCAGATGGATTGCGCCGCGAACCAGTTCCGCTGGTGCAAAAGCCCGATTTTCGGCTTTAACGAATGGAGCGTTTGCGGCGCGGCGAATCCCTGGGAAGCGAAAGATATTGACGATATTCCGCCGCCCCCATTGCCCGTGGTGGACAAGGCCGCGCGCGAAAAATTTCTTGGCTCCATCAAACAAACCCGGATAATTGAAGCCAATGGAATCACGCATTACTGCCTTATGCAGGCGTCCATAGACGAATATGGGCTTGAAAACGCCGGCTCCGCGCGCTTTTATGTCGCCGGGACCGGCCAAAAGCTTTCGACAAAGGCATCCGACGACAGCCCGAAATGCTTCGACCCCGCGACGCAAAACTGGACGGCGGAAAATTGCCTTTGGGAATGCGATAACGATGCGCAATGGAAAACCACGCAGAGCAACGTTGTTGCAAACAACACCCAGCCGGGCAGCTCTGAATTCGATTTCTTTTATAACGCCGGACAGGCCGGTTCCAGCGCCGTCGCCACGCAAGTCGGCGCGGCCTTGCTGGCAAAAGGCCTAAGCGAGCAGGCCAGGCAAAACGCAGAGGCAAGGCAGAACTGCAAAGCCGGCGAATTCTTCAGCAACTCCGACGACGCTTGCGCCAGCTGTAAAATCAGGGCCGACTACTGGATAGAAACCGCCCCTGCGAATACGATTTGCGACGGCGAAACGCCCTTGGCCAAAGGAACGAGATTCCTTGAATGCTCGGATGACCTTGGCGGCGCGGCGTTCGCGATACCATCCGCCTGGACCGCGGCGAACAACATCTGCGACACGGCGAAGAAAGTGGACGACATAGATTTCCAATGCAAGAAATTCGCCGAAAATAACAGCTTGAAGCCGCTTGAAGCCTGCCCGAATGCGCCGAAATCGGCCACGGGAACGGGCGCTGCTGAAAATAAAAAGAAAACGACCGGCGGCGACCAGCAAACGACGGATAATAATAACAAAGGAAAAACTAAAATCGTCCCTGTGCCGCAGCCGCTAAACCTTCTGGCTATGGACGCGAAATTGACGGATTACAACAGATTCGTTTCCGCAAAGGGCGAATTCATGGGCACTAAACGTATCCTTGTCGATTCGGCCTTCGGCGTGGCGTTCGGCGCATTGGGCGGATTCGGCGTCAATAGATTGATGGCAAGCAGCCAAAGCGAAACCGGATTCGAAAACGTCCAATGCTCGGTCGATGGAACGCCGCTGGCCGGTTGGAACGATTCCTTCTCCATCGCCCCGACTTCGGCTGAATAGTTTCATTTTATAAAACCCTTTGACTTTTGACAAAAAGTCGTTTATGGTTCATTCAAACCTAACCAAAGGGGAAAACCATGGACGAAATCACATCCAATATTGCGGTGCTGGCGGCGAAAGACAAGAAAAGCGATGCCCAAATCGCGGCGCTTACGCAAATCAACGCTTCTGCCGAACACGGAATGACGCCCACGAAATTCCAGGAAACATTCGGAAAGCAATATTCCAATCCCGCCAGATAATCCGCGGCGGTCCAATATGGAAAAGCCCCCTTTCGGGGGCTTTTCCTTTTTATTTTTACCGATTGAAATACATCCTGTTTTAATGTAATATATAAGTGCATTCGAAAGATGCCGAGAATTGAAATTTCTCGTCTATAAGTGCGCCCGGATAGGCGCAGACAAATATATCCCGCCTCGGCGGGATTGTGCCCGTTATATATCGAAGGCGGGCGCTGTCGTCTTATAGCGATAATTTCAAAATCCCGCCCCTTTCGCATGCAGCGAAAGGAGGCATCCATGAGAAAAATTTTAGTTTTCATAATAATGACTTGCGCCGCCGGCGCGGCGTATTCGGCGACTATAAATAAAAAACCGGCAATATCCAAAAGCGGCGGTTCGCTTGGGCTCAATATTTCGCGAAGCGTTTCGAACATGCGCGGCGGAAGTATGGCCGGCAATGCGCTTAACACCACCAACACCCAAACCGGCGGCGGCGGAACGACGCCCGGTTCTTCCAATACTGCGCCGGGCGGAAGCGTCCCGGGCACCGGGACGGGCGCGACGAATTCGGGCACTTCGACATTGCAGGACATAGCGCGGTTGGAACGCATGGTGGATGATTTACAGCGCGAGCTTGAACTCCTTGTCATAGTCGGCGCAATCGGCGAGAAGGGTGAAAAAGGCGACCCTGGAAAATCCGCTTATGAAATCGCGGCGGAAAAAGGTTTTGTTGGAACCGAATCCGAATGGATTGCGAATATTGCGGGCAATAATTCTTCGGTGAATATTTCTGAAATTATAAATCAGCTGCAATCGGAAGGTTTGGTCGGCGCCCCCGGTCCCGCCGGTCCGACGGGTCCCGCTGGCCCGGCGGGCGCCGCCGGACAGCCCGGGCTTATGGGCCCGCAGGGACCCGCCGGTTCGGTTCCCAATTTATCGGACTATGTTACGTCGGCGCAACTTGGAACGTATTTGTATGAGCTAAGCGGCGGCAAATGGACCGCGGGCGCCGGATGGAAGCCGGGCGACAGCTGGAACCTGGAAGCCGCGGCCGGGAACCCCGGCGGCGAATGGCGCCCCGAAGTTTCGGAAATTTCGCTTAATGGAATAAAATTATCCGACATCGCGTTCGAAGCTTCGACGCCTGGAAATGCCGGCGGTGGCGATGGCTATCTTTACGGAAGCGCCGCTGGCGGCTGGTATTTGTCCGCGGTGCCGAACAGCGGCAAGATTCAGGTCCGTTTGAAAGACGGAAGCGGTTATAAAGACGTCGCGGTCAATCCGGGGACGCTGGAACGCGGCAAGGATTATTACATCTTCGTTTTGGACAGGGATGAGGGCGACATGGTTATACATACATTTCCGACCCTTGCGAACGCCACCATGATAGGCGGGTTCCATACGATGTGCTGCGACACGATTGGGTTGGACAACAGCCATCCTTATCATAATTATAAAGCCGGCGACATAATGCCCAATTCCGTTTGGACCATGCGGCACCGCCCGGCGGATTGGCGGAACGGCGCATATGCCTATTTGAAAAATTACACCGGGAGCGATTCCGGTTCGACCGCCAGCGACAAGGCATGGATTATGATTTATCCGGCGACTTTTGACAAAGGCGAATATGCATCGTGGGCGCCCAATGTCGGGTTCGGCGGCAATGGCAACTTCCAAACCGATTATTCGCACAACAGCCTGGTGGCCAATATGAACGCCGACCAAAGAATGTTGCGCGACAATAATTTTTTCACCGACTGCGGGCAAATGATAAACAGGGATGAAAGCTCTACCAATTATATAAAGCAGTTCTGGGAATTGTGCAACGATATGGCTTCCGAATTTTGCGCGGTTTCATATGGGAATCCCGATATGAAAGGCGACCATGGCAGCAGTAAAAGCTTTGAGGCGAACGGCGGGATTGTCCGCAACAATTCAAGCATGATTTCGAACGTGGGCGTATGGGGGACGATGAACCAGCTCTATAATATAGACAGGTCGAGCGCGCAGCCCGGCTGCGACTCTACATATGACTTGCTGGCCGGCGGCGATACGACCTGGTGGACTTTCCCGGTTGGCGCTTTTATGGGACGGGGCGTCCGAACTGCGTCTTTTGGATTAAACAGCTCAAGTCCTTTTTATGTAGCGAATCTAAAACATGTCCGCATCGCCAGCCCGGACGTGGGCGATTAAGAAGTTTTACCTATGCCTTTCCCGCTTCCCTTCTGTTATAATTCGTGAAACGGAGGGAACAATGATGAAAAAATACACGACCGCGCAGATTTCGAAGCTTAAAAGCATGACTGCTTGGGAATACCTGAACGAAAAACCCGGCGTGAAAAAATTCACGGCCGCGCAGATTTCAAAGCTTAAAAGCATGACCGCTTGGGAATACCTTGGCGCTAAATAGTCTTCTTCATATTGGCCAGCATGAAATCGTCGATGTCGCCGTCAAGGACATTGTTCGGGTCGGTGCGAAAGGCGTCGGTCCGCAAGTCTTTCACCATCTGATAGGGTTGCAGGACGTATGACCGAATCTGGCTGCCCCATTCGATTTTCTTCTGCTGCGAAAGCGCCGCGTTTTCGGCCGCTTCGCGCTTTTTCATTTCAAGTTCGTATAATTTGGATTTCAACATTTTCATCGCGGTTTCGCGGTTTTGGATTTGCGAGCGTTCCGTCTGGCATTGCACGACGACATTCGTCGGAAGGTGCGTTATGCGGACCGCGCTGTCGGTCTTGTTCACGTGCTGGCCGCCCGCGCCCGACGAACGATAGGTGTCGATGCGCAAATCCTTCTCGTTGATTTCGATGTTTATGTCGTCGGAAACGTCCGGCCATACATCGATGGAAGAAAACGAAGTATGCCGCCGCGCGTTCGAATCGAAGGGCGAAATGCGGACAAGGCGGTGCACGCCGATTTCGTTTTTCAGCCAGCCGTAGGCGCGTTCGCCGGCTATGCGGAAGGTCGCGGATTTAAGGCCCGCTTCCTCGCCCGGATGCTCTTCTATTGTCTCGACAGAAAAGCCCTTGCGTTCCGCCCAGCGGACATACATTCGCGCCAGCATCGACGCCCAGTCCTGCGCTTCGGTCCCGCCCGCGCCCGCCTGGACGAAAAGGAAAGCGTCGTTGCCGTCCGCCTCGCCCGAGAACATGGTCATGTCTTTCGCGGCAAGCGCGCGTGCGTGAAGCTCGCGGACCGCGGCTTTAAGCTCGTCCGAATCGTCGTATAATTCTTTAAGCGTTGCCAGGTCGGATTCCAGCGAAAGGAAATCTTTCAGCTTTTTTTCAAGCGCCGATTTTTTTTGAAGAACGGATTTTGCTTTTCCCGCATCGTTCCATAAATTCTCGTCGTTCGCCTGGGTTTCCAATTCGGCAAGTTCGGTTTTCAGCTTAGCCGGGTCAAAGATACCCCCGTAAGGTTTCTACCGCTTCCGAAATTTCATTGAATAATTCCTGCATTACTTCATTTCCTTTTCTACCGCCGCCTTCAAATCGTCAAGCCCAATCATTCCCGCGGCGGAAATCGAAACAATCTCCCTGCCCTTCGCCGCGCGTTTAAGCTTGGTCATGCGTTCTTTCCAATCCGCGGCGGGGACGGCGTCAATCTTGTTCACGACCACGATTTCCGGCTTGCCGATTAAATCGAATCCGTAGGAATCCAGTTCGTTCCGGATGGTTTTATACCGACCCGCCCAGTCTTCTTCCGTGCCGTCGATTAAATGCAGAATCAGCCGCGTGCGTTCGGCGTGCGCCAAAAATTTGTCGCCAAGCCCGACGCCTTCGGCCGCGCCTTCGATTAATCCCGGCAAATCGACTATGACGTATTCCTTGTCGTGCGAATACATGACGCCAAGCTGCGGCGACAAGGTCGTGAAGGGATAGTTCGCGATTTTCGGCCGCGCGCCCGTGATGACGGACAGCAGCGTCGATTTCCCCGCGTTCGGAAATCCGACCAGCCCGATGTCGGCGATAAGCTTCAATTGCAGAACCAAGGTGCGCTCTTCGCCCGGCAAACCTTCGTTCGCCTGTGTCGGCGCCCTGTTCGTCGGCGACTTGAAATGCAGGTTTCCCCAGCCGCCGTTTCCGCCGCGCGCGGCGCGGTAAAGCATTCCGTCTTTATCCAGGTCGGCATAGACGACTTGCAGGTTTTCCGAAAGAATCATTGTGCCGGTCGGAACGTCCAATATAAGGTCGTCGCCGCTGGCGCCGGTGCGCTGCTTGCCGCTGCCGCCCTTTCCGTTTTCCGCGTTGAAGTTCCGCTTGTATCTGTAATCTATAAGGGTGTTGACATTGCGCACCGCGCGGAATACGACGTCGCCGCCGCGGCCGCCGTCGCCGCCGTCCGGGCCGCCGTATTCGATGTATTTTTCATGACGCATGGACGCGCTGCCGTTTCCGCCGTCGCCCGCCTTAACGATAATCTTGGCTACGTCGAGGAATTTCATGGCTTACTCTTCGTAGAAAGAACGGAGCTTTCTTGCGCGCGTCGGATGGCGGAGTTTTTGAATGGCCTTTTCCTGAATCTGGCGTATGCGTTCGCGGGTGACGCCGACGTGCTCGCCCACTTCTTCCAAAGTAAGGGTGCGGTTCGTGTTCATTCCATAGCGTTGGCGAAGGACGTTTTCTTCGGTCGGCGTGAGTTCGGCCAAAAGCTTGGTGAAGACCTGGCGGATGTTTTTCTGCACGGCGGAATGGAACGGGTCGCGCGCGTTTTCGTCCGCGATGATTTCCATGCGGCTGCTGTCTTCGTCGCCGCCGAGCGGCGCTTCCAAAGACACCGGTTTAAGGTTCACTTTAAGGGCCTTGTGGATTTTTTCGACCGGCATATAGATGATTTTCGAGAGTTCCTCGGGCGTCGGATTGCGGCCGTGCTTATGGATAAACTGGCGGGTCACGCGCTGAATCTTGTGGATATTGTCAATCATGTGAACCGGTATGCGGATGGTGCGCGCCTGGTCGGCGATTGAACGCAGAATTCCCTGCTGAATCCAGTGCGTCGCATAGGTCGAGAATTTGTATCCGAGGCGATAGTCGAACTTGTCGACCGCCTTCATCAGTCCGATGTTTCCGTCCTGCACAAGGTCGGAAAGTTCCAAGCCCAAACCGCGGTTCGAAGATTTTTTCGCGGACTTTATGACAAGGCGCAAATTGGCTTCAATCATCTCGCGCTTGGCGCGCGCGACTTCGGCCTGGCCGCGAAGAACCATCTCGACCACGCGTTTATACTCGCTGGTCGGCTGGCCTGTGTCTACCGCGATGTTAAGGATTTCGGCGCGGATTTTCGCGATTTCGTTTTCGTATTTTTTGACGAACTTGCCCCAGGCCTGGTTTTTAAGGCGCGCGACGTTCTTGACCCAGCCCTTGTTGAGCTCGCGCCCGGTATAGTGTTCGAGGAATTCCTCGCGCTTCAATTTCATCGAAACCGCAAGGCGCATCAGCTTGCCTTCCAGTCCCATCAGAAGCGCGGATTTTGACGTAAGCCTGTCCATGATTTCGGCGACGCGGTCGTCGTGCAGGCGGATTTTTATGACCTTGTCGAAGATGGAGTTCCGCGTCTTCACATATTTCTTTTCCAGCGACGGGTCGGCTTTTTTCGCGCCGGTCATGACGTCCATGCGCTGCTTTTGAAGCGCTTCCATCTGCTTGAACTGCTTTTCGATTTCGCCGAAAAGTTCCAGGACCATCGGCATAAGGGATTCTTCCATCGCGGAAATGGAAACGCCGGATGAACTTTTCCCGTCGCGTTCCTTGGGCGCCGCGCCCTCTTCGCCCTCGGCGGCTTCTTCCGCTTCTTCCTCCTCTTCTTCCTCGGCCGAGGCAATCGAATCGTCTTCGTCCTCTTCCAGTTCTTCGATGTCTTCCGCGCCGCTGGCTTTAAGCGCCTCGTCCAGTTCCTGGACGGATTTAAGCTCGGCCTCGGACGAATACATGTTTTCAAGATTGACGATGTTCCGCAAGCGGATGCTTCCCTCGGTCAGTTGGTGGTAAAGTTCCAGCATGAAGCGGATGGTCATCGGGTTTTCGCAAAGGCCGTAGATGACCAGGTTGTTCGCGACTTCGATTCGCTGCGCGATGGCGATTTCGCCCGCGCCGCTTAACAGCTGCACCTGGCCGATTTGGCGCAGATACGATTGGACGGAATCCTGGCTTATGTTTATGGCGCCGATATTGGACTTCATAAGCTGCTGGGCGTAGAATTCGTAGTCGTCGTCTTCGACTTGGGATTGCTCTTCGTTAAGCTCGGACTTTTTGCCGCCTTCGTCGTCGTCTTCGGCATAGGCGGCGTCGGCGCGCGAGATTCCGTTGTCTTCCGCGATGTCGAGCTCGAGGTCGTTCTTGAAGAATTCGACGATTTCCTCGAAATTGATTTCCTGGTCTTCGGAAGCGGCCGCGGCGGCGCGAAGCTCGTCAAGCGCCACGAATCCGTCGGCGACGCTTCGGGTTGCCAGCTGTTGCAGGCTTGCGGGCAGGCTTTCGATAAGGAACTTGGCCGTCGCGCTGATATTTTTAGTCATTCAATCTCCTTTGTCGTTCCCGCGCAGGCGGGAATCTCAAATCGTAAAATTCACTATTGCGCGGAGGCTTTCGCGGCTTTCCTGCGGGCTTTATCCACCAGTTCCTGCAAAGCGACGCCCGATATAAGGCCAAGCACGACCGGATTGGAAATTTCCGTGTCGGCGTATGACTTGTGGGTCTTGCTGCGCATCAGGGAAACCGTCGTCTTGGTCGAACGCATAAGCTTGGCGATGGTGGTGTCGGTAAGCTCGGGATAATTTTTGATAAGCCAAAGGATTCCGCCGCCGCGGTGCCTGCGGTGCTTGATAGGCGTGTATCTGAATTTCTTGGCGCTTGCCTGTTCGTCCGCGATGCCTTTTTTGAGTTCCAGGCGGAGCGAATGGTCGGCTTCGCACTTTTCGATGTCTTCCTTGTCGATTTGTCCGGCAAGCAACGGGTTAAGCCCCTGGATTTTGGAGTTCTCGGAATCGGCGATGGACTTGACTTCCAGCTCGTGAAGGCCGCAGAATTCGGCGATTTGCTCGAAGCTAAGCGCGGTGTTTTCTATAAGCCATTTGGCGGTGGAAGCGGGCATGTATGGGCGGGGCATTTTGACCTCTTGTAATTTGGATGGAATTTATCAAGGTTATATAGCGCATTTTTTCGTATAAATCAAGGGCATAATGGAAAAAAATATGGTATAATGGGCTTATGGCTAGAACTTTGACCATCATATCGTTTTTATTGCTGGGCTTGCTGGCAAGCCCCGCAGGCGCGGCCGCGCCTGACGTTCACGGCTGCAAAGACGCCGGAAAGGACGGCGGCGGGCGGCAGACCTGGTATTGCTGCGCGCCGGAAAATACCAAGCGCGACTATTACGACGATAAAACCATTGTCGTCCTGTATTACACAATAAACGAATCTTTGGGCATGGGATTCTGCCCGGCTTACAGCAAAACCACATGCCAGGCGGGCGGTTGGTCGGAATGCTCGTCCGTCTATGGCGAAACGCCGAAATCGGCGCAGAAAAAATGGACCAAAGATTCGTTTATGGAATTATTGGCCAAGAACGATAACTGCCTGCCCGTCGGAAATACCATAAATTGCTGCGATAGCGCCCTTAAAACCCCGCTTGGCGAATTCGTGGGCGAAAATTACAGCGGAAGCGCCATCTCTCCGGAACAGCACAATCAACGCAACCGCTTGAAAATAGACGATATTACCCTGTATTATTACCTTGAAAAAGCGAAATTCGCCGAGGGCGGCGAAAACTGCAAATGCGCCGGCGGCGGCTGGGAAAATTGCTCGGTATCGGTCGCGGCGCCGGTGGCGGCGGTGGAATTTGCCGCGCCCATTGCGGAACCTGCGCCTACAAAGGGCGAATTCACGATGTTTTATGCTTCCTGGTGCGCGATTTGCAAACAGGTGGACAAGTTTATAGAAGATGTCGTAGCGGAAGAATATCCTTCGGTTAAGGTCAACCGGATAAACGCCGAAAAGGAAAGTGGAAAATTCGAAAACATGAAGAAATTCTGCGGTGCCGGCGACGGCGTTCCATTGGTGGTTATCGGCGACGCCTGCATAGGCGGTTATTCGGCCGAAGGATTCAGGGCGGCCCTGGACGAAATCGCGCCGCGCGTCGAACCCAACCCGAATAGGATTAAAATCCTGCCGATGGACTCCAAGCTTACGGACCCCAACCGCTGGGTCGGCGCAAAGGGCGAATTCATAGGCGCGAAGCGCGCGCTTGTGGATTCGGCGTTCGGCGTCGCGTTCGGGGCATTGGGCGGCGTCATGGTGAACTCGCTGATGAAATCCTCGCAATCGGAATCAGGATTCGAAAACGTCCAATGCTCGGTCGATGGTTCGCCTGTCGCAAATTGGCGCGATACATTCGCAATAAATCCATCCGCGCAATGATAATCTGTCTATTATAATAGACAACCCTCCCCCCGCTCGTCACCCCGTGGAAGCACGGGGTCCATTGTAAAATTCCTTAAAGCGTGCGGGAACCGCCGCTTAATAACCCCGAAAATTTCCGCTAAGGATTTTTTGTCTTTAATATTTTGTCCTTAATATTAAGCGTTAATATCGGCTTCTTTCGGAACGCCAAGCAAGCCTTCGATTTCTTCTTCCGCTTCTTTCAGTTCGATTTTATGAAGCACCGCGAATTCCTCGGCCATGCGTTCAAGGGCGCGGATATAAAGCTTTCGGCCCGAGAAAGTCATCGGGTCGTCCGCGGCGCGGCGCTGCAAATCGCGGATGACGTCGGCCAGTTCCGCCGGATTTCCGGAATTGATTTTTTCCTCATACTGGGCGGCGCGGCGCGCCCAAATCATGCGCTTGCTTGCCGGCGGCTGCTTGGCGGAAGCTATGGCCTCGGACATTTCCTTTTGCGAAACCAGCGGGCGAAGTCCCAAAATATCGGTCCGTTCGACCGGGACGCGCAGAACGATTTTCTCTCGCGCGAGCTCTATGACAAGAAGCTGGATTTTCTGGCCGGCGACGACCTGTTCCTCTATGTTAACGATTTTGCCCACGCCCTGCATGGGATAGACGACGAACTGGTCTTGCTTGAACTTGTTGGACGCCATGGCTAGAATCCCTTGATTTTTCAGGATTTTATCACAAGTTTTTACAAATGCAACAAATTTATTTATATACATTGAATCTTGGTGGAGACGCAGGGATTCGAACCCTGGACCCAATGATTAAAAGTCATTTGCTCTACCAACTGAGCTACGTCTCCGATAAAAAATCCACCTCTTGAACGAAGTGGAGCAGGTGACGGGGCTCGAACCCGCGACCTCAACCTTGGCAAGGTTGCGCTCTAGCCAACTGAGCTACGCCTGCATCGCAGACCCGATTTTATAGTATGTCCTTCCGAAATGCAAGGATAAAAATAATTCCCCTTGCAAAATTCCGGGGGGCGTATATAATGTGTCCTAGGTTCCGCATAACTCCGCGGAATCGCAACGCAACTAACCCAAGGATTGATAAGATGCGTCAAGGCAAAGTAAAATGGTATAACGGCAAAAAGTGCTATGGATTCATATCCCCGATTGACGGCTCGGAAGATGTATTCGTGCATTCGACCGCCCTGCGCGAGGCAGACATTCGCTTTCTTAACGAAAACGACATAGTGGAATTCGATACCGAAGACAGAAACGGCAAGCTTTCGGTCAAAACCCTGAAACTGATACAGCGCGACGAAGAGTCCGCGAAAAAGTTCCGCGAGCGCGCGAATGACCGCGACGGCGACCGGGGC
>JAIRRC010000025.1 GCA_031256175.1 Rickettsiales bacterium | reverse complement strand
ACGCGGACGCGATGATTTCGCGCATGATTCTGGACGATTATACCGGATTCCTCGGGCGCCAGTATCCTGTGCGGACTAATACGCGGGTCTTCAACCGCTTGTTCAACGTCAACGACTAAATACCTGTATTGATTCGTTCTTTTTCAATTGTCATTTGTCATGGTCGGGGCCCCACCCGACCATCCAGGTAATAATGAAATTGCTTATTACCTGGATTCCCGTGTCATCCGTCTTCGCCCTTGCGGGCTTCGCCGCGAACCGCACGGGAATGACATTGATATTTTGTCCTTATCTTATAACCTCGGCTTCTATTGCGCCGACGCTTGGGCGGCCGAACCATGTCCGCTCTATTTCGCCGCGAATCCGGACGCGGTCGCCGCTTTCAAGGTCAAGCTCCCTCATCTTTTCCGGCGTTATCTTTACGACGATAGAGCCCGTATCGTCCGTGAAAACGTATTTGTCGTCATCTTCATGGCGGACTATTTTGCCTTCAATGACTATTTCCGAAGCGTTTCTGAATTGCCGCGCGTTCTCGACCGACACGACCTGAATATGGTCGCTTATCGCGAAAGCCGGACCCGCCGCGAAAACCATCGCCAAAATCGATATATATTTTCTCATGCGGTAATCTTACCCGAAACCGCCGGACCTTTCCACTGGCATGAAGTCCTGTCAGCTGATTTGCTTTATGCGGCGGACGCGTCGAAAGGCCGCGTCGAAAGGCGTTTCAAGAAACGCTTGGACCGACAGCAGCGCCATTTCCATATCTATATCGTCCGCGCCAAAGGCGATGACATTCGTGTCGTCGTGAATCCGGTCTTCGCGGGCCTGGGCCGGATTGCTGACGCGCGTCGCCCTGATATGGCGGAACCTGTTCGCGGCGATTTCGACGCCGCCGCCGTGCCCGCACACGACCACTCCGCGCGACAATTTGTCTTTAAGCATGGCGTCGGTCGTCCATTGGGTGACAACCGGGAAATCGGCCATAACTTCGGGATTGTCGACGCCCAAATCATGAACTTCGTAGCCCATCGACCGTAGCATCTGAACAAGATAGAGTTTAAGTCCGACGCCCCGATGGTCGCCCGAGATATAGATTTTCGATATGTCGTTGTTGATTGCCATGCGCGTCCCCTCGTTTGGCAATCATTATATCAAATAAATCTTATAACTCCAAGCTCGTCATTCCGGCGGAGGGGCGGTCATCTCCCCGGTATCACATTCCCGTTCTGGTCGGCGTAGCAACGGTGGCCGTCCATATTGGCCTTGAAGTATCCCGCCGGATAGACCTTTATCCCGCGCTGTCCCTGCACGAGAATCCTGTCGCTTCCGATTAAATCGGCGCGCGGGCCCATAAGCACCCTTTGTATCGCGTCCGAAAAATTACGGGCGCTTTCGTTCCGGTATGGCGCCAGCAGGACAGGGCCCTTCTTTTTAAGGGAATTCAATTTGTATTTGTGCCCGTAGTTTTGCAGGACATAAGCCTGATACGGCGACAGCTTCATTATTGCGATTAACCGCTCGACTTCGAAAAAGCGCATGGTTCCCTCCGTTGGTATGGCAATTACAGGAAATTTCCGCGCGCTTCGCAATAAGGTCGTATTCCCAGGAATGAAAATAGGGTTGTCAATAATTAATCTTATGTCAAATTGCAAGGCAAACTGCGATAAACTTAGGGAAATACATTGAATAGTGCTTGACTTTCGGCGGCGCATGATTATAATTACCTATCTTTTGGGCGAAACTGGCCGAAAAGACAAAAAATACAAGAAAACCAAGGTTTTCAGCGGATTTATAAACCATGCAGTTATGTATGGAATAAATCCGTCCCGGTTTTTTTGTGCAGGAAAAAGACAAACAAAACAAAGGGTTATTGATGCCAACCATCAACCAACTGATTCGGAAATCGCGAAAGAAAATTTCGAATCGAAACAAGGTCCCTGCCATGCAGCATTGTCCGCAGAAGCGCGGCGTGTGCACCCGCGTTTATACGACGACCCCCAAAAAGCCGAACTCGGCCTTGCGTAAAGTCGCCCGCGTGAAGCTGGCCAACGGGTTCGAGGTTACGGCGTATATCCCTGGCGAAGGCCATAACCTGCAAGAGCACTCCGTCGTCGGCATACGCGGCGGCAGGGTCAAGGACTTGCCGGGTGTTCGCTATCACATCATCCGCGGTATTTTGGATACACAGGGCGTGTCTGCCAGAAAGCAGGCACGTTCTTTGTATGGCGCGAAACGTAAAAAATAAGGAATAGGCAATGTCAAGACGCAAAGCTGCTGTTCATCGCGAAGTTCTGGAAGACGCCGTCTACGGCAACAAGGTCGTGTCCAAGCTGATTAACGCGATTATGGAAGACGGCAAGAAGGAAGTCGCCGAAAAAATCGTCTACGGCGCCCTGGAAAAATTGAAGAAGGCCAACAAGGACCCGCTTCGCGGCCTGCTGGACGCGGTCGACTCGGTCAAGCCCTCGGTCGAAGTCAAAAGCCGCCGGGTCGGCGGCGCCACCTATCAGGTTCCGGTGGAAGTTTCGTCGCTTCGCCAGCAGACCCTGGCCCTGCGCTGGCTGGTTTCCCTTGCGAAAAAGCGCGGCGAGCGTTCCATGGAAGACCGCCTGTTCGGCGAATTGCGCGACACCCTTGCGGGCAACAGCGCTTCCATCAAAAAGAAAATCGACACCCACAAAATGGCCGAGGCTAACAAAGCCTTCGCCCATTTCCGCTGGTAATAAAAGGATAAAAGAATGTCGTTAGGCAAATACGTTCCATTGAATATGTATCGCAACATCGGCATCATGGCGCACATCGACGCCGGCAAGACGACGACATCCGAACGCATTCTGTTCTTCACGAAAAAAACCTACAAGGTCGGCGAAGTCCACGACGGCGGCGCCACCATGGACTGGATGGAGCAGGAAAAGGAACGCGGAATCACCATCACTTCCGCCGCGACGACCTGTTTCTGGCGCGACCACCGAATCAATCTTATCGACACGCCGGGCCATGTCGACTTCACGATGGAAGTCGAGCGCTCGCTTCGCGTCCTTGACGGCGCGGTCGCGGTGTTCGAATCCGTTTCCGGCGTCCAATCCCAGACCATAACCGTTTGGCGCCAGGCGAACCGCTACAATGTCCCGCGCATCTGCTTTATAAACAAGATGGACCGCGTCGGCGGCGACTTCTTCCGTTGCGTTAATATGATAAGGGAACGACTGGGCGCAAACCCGGTCGTTCTTAATTTCCCAATCGGCGCGGAAAACGACTACAAGGGCGTGGTCGATTTGGTGCGCATGAAGGGCATAATCTGGGAAGACGAAACCGGCGAAAATCCGGTCGAAATCGAAATCCCGGCCGAGCTTGAAGACAAAGCCGTCGAACTTCGCGCGAAACTTATAGAAGCCGCCGTCGAAATGGACGACGCGGTTATGGAAGCTTATATGGAAGGCAAAGAGCCCGACGAAGCGACCCTTAAAAAATTAATCCGCAAAGCGACAATCAAGCAGGCGTTCGTTCCTGTCCTTAACGGCTCGTCCTTCAAGAACAAGGGCGTTCAGCCGCTGCTTGACGCGGTCGTCGATTATCTGCCCGCGCCGGACGACATCGCCGCGGTGAAAGGCGTCAAGATGGACGGCGAAACCGCCGACGAAAGAAAGCCCGACATTACCGAGCCTTTCTCGGCCATGGCGTTCAAAATCGCAAGCGACCCGTTCGTGGGTTCCCTTATGTTCGTCAGAATTTATTCCGGCAAGCTCAGCTCCGGTTCCTATGTCTACAATGCGACGCGCGACCGGCGCGAGCGCGTGGGCCGCATGCTGCTGATGCACGCCAACAACCGCGAGGAAATCAAGGAAGCCGAAGCCGGCGACATCGTCGTCTTGGTCGGCCTTAAAGACACCCTGACGGGCGACACCCTTTGCGATGAATCGAAGCCGATTATATTGGAAAAGATTCACATTCCGCCGACCGTCATGGATTTGGCGGTCGAGCCGAAAACCAAAGCCGACATCGAAAAGATGGGCCTGGGCTTGCAGGCGCTTGCCAAGGAAGACCCGTCGTTCCGCGTGTCCACCGACCAGGAATCCGGCCAGACGATTCTCTCGGGCGTCGGCGAGCTTCATTTGGAAATCATCGTCGACCGCCTTATGCGCGAATTCAAGGTCGAAGCCAATGTCGGCGAACCGCAAATCGCCTACCGCGAAACCATCCGCAAAACCATCACGAAAGACTACACGCACAAAAAGCAGTCCGGCGGTTCGGGCCAATACGCCCAGGTGAAAATCATATTCGAACCGCTTGAAGCCGGTTCTGGCGAAGTCTTTGAAAACAAAATCGTCGGCGGCGCCGTTCCAAAGGAATTTATCCCCGGCGTCGAAAAGGGCATAAAACTGGCCAAGGCCACGGGTCCGATTATCGGCTACCCGACAATAGATTTCAAAGCGACATTGGTCGATGGAAAATACCATGAAGTCGATTCCAACGTCCTTTGCTTTGAAATAGCGGCGCGCGCCGCGTTCCGCGAAGCGATGAGCGAAGCATCCCCAAAGCTTTTGGAACCCATCATGGCGCTTACCGTTACGACCCCGGAAGAATACGTCGGCGACATCATCGGCGACCTGAATTCCCGCCGCGGTCAGATAAGCGGAATGGAAACCCAGTTCGGCGAGCAGGAAATCAAGGCATTCGTCCCGCTGGCTTCGATGTTCGGATATGTGAAGACTTTGCGCTCGCTGTCCCAGGGCCGCGCCAATCCGTATATGGAGCTTTCTCACTACGCCGAAGTCCCGACGAACGTGATGGAAGAAGTCGTGAAAAAGCACAAGAAGTAATTCAAAACAAACTAAACAAAAAAACAGGAGAACGAAATGGCAAAAGAAAAATACATAAGAAGCAAGCCCCACGTCAACGTCGGCACGATAGGCCACGTCGACCATGGAAAAACCACCACGACCGCCGCTTTGGTCAGCCTTTACGGCGTAGGCGCGGACAAGAACAAGAAAGTCCAGGACATCGACAACGCGCCGGAAGAAAAGGCGCGCGGAATAACCATCAACACCGCCCACGTCGAATACGAAACGGCCAACCGCCACTATGCGCACGTCGACTGCCCGGGCCACGCCGACTATGTGAAGAACATGATTACCGGCGCCGCACAGATGGACGGGGCGATATTGGTCGTGTCCGCCGCCGACGGCCCGATGCCCCAGACCCGCGAACACGTTCTGCTCGCGCGCCAGGTCGGCATCCCGAACATCGTCGTCTTCCTCAACAAATGCGACATGGTTAACGACGCCGAGCTTTTGGAGCTGGTCGAAATGGAAGTCCGCGAACTTTTGTCCGCGAACAAGTTCGACGGCGACAAGGCCCCGATTATCCGCGGTTCCGCCCTTTCCGCTTTGGAAGGCAAGTCCGACGGCCTGGGCAAGGAAGCCATCGACAGCCTTTTGGCCGCCCTTGACAGCTATATCCCGCTGCCGCAGCGCCCGGTCGACAAGCCGTTCATCATGCCGGTCGAGGACGTGTTCTCGATTTCCGGCCGCGGAACCGTCGTCACCGGTCGTATCGAATCCGGCGTGATTAAAGTCGGCGAAGAAGTCGAAATCGTCGGCCTCCGCCCGACCCAGAAGACGACCGTTACCGGCGTCGAAATGTTCCGCAAACTGCTTGACCAGGGCGAAGCCGGCGACAACGTCGGACTGCTGCTGCGCGGCACGAAGAAGGAAGAAGTCGAGCGCGGCCAGGTTCTCTGCAAGCCGGGTTCCATAACCCCGCATACCGAGTTCGAAGCCGAATGCTACATCCTGACGAAGGAAGAGGGCGGCCGCCACACGGCGTTCTTCTCGAACTATCGTCCGCAGTTCTTCTTCTCGACCACAGACGTTACGGGCACCATCGAATTGCCGGCCGGCAAGGAAATGGTTCTTCCGGGCGACAACTTGAAGTTCACGGTTAAGCTCATCGCCCCGATTGCGATGGACGAAGGCCGCCGCTTCGCTATCCGCGAAGGCGGACGCACCGTTGGCGCAGGCGTCGTAACCAAGATAAACAAGTAAAACAAAGCAAGGAAAACAGGTCATGTTGTCTTCTAAAATCCGCATAACGCTAAGCGCCTTCGACCACAGGATTTTGGTGTCGTCTGTCGATGAAATCGTCAAGACCGCCAAAAGGACCGGCGCGGAAGTCGCAGGACCTGTTTCTTTGCCGACCAACATAAAGAAATTTACTATCAACCGCTCGCCTCACGTCGACAAGAAATCGCGTGAGCAATTCGAGATACGCAACCACAAGCGCGTTATCTATATCGTTAATCCAACCCCTCAGACCGTCGATGCCTTGATGAAGTTGGATTTGGCGTCCGGAGTTGATGTGAAGATAAAATTGTAAATAATAAAGGCAGAAAAGTTATGAAACGCTCTGGACTTATAACCGAGAAAGTGGGAATGACCCGCCTGTTCGACAACGAAGGCGCTTCGGTTCCCGTCACCATTCTCGCGGTCAAGGACTGCACGATTGTCGGCCACCGCACCATGGACAAGCACGGATACGTCGCGGTCCAGATGGGTCTGAACCAGGCCAAGGAAAAGCACGTCGCCAAACCGCAAATCGAAGCCGCGAAAAAGCAGAACGTCAAACCCTTCCGCAAGGTTTCCGAATTCCGCGTGTCGGAAGACTGCATGATTCCGGTCGGAACGAATATGTCCGCCCAGCATTTCATCAAGGGCCAGTTCGTCGACGCCGAGGGCGTGTCGAAAGGCAAGGGTTTCCAAGGCGCGATGAAGCGCCACAACTTCGGCGGAAAGGAAGCCTCGCACGGCGTCCTTAAAGCCCATCGCTCGTTGGGCGGAACCGGTATGCGCGAATGGCCGGGCCGCGTGTTCAAGGGCAAGAAGATGGCGGGACAAATGGGGTCCGAAAAAGTATCCGTCCAGAATCTGAAAGTCTTCGGCCACGACATGGAAGACAATTTGATATTCATAGAGGGCGCGGTCCCGGGCGCGAAGGGTTCCTTCATAATCCTGACCGACGCCGTTAAAAAAGATTTGCCGAAGGACGTTCCGGTCCCGACGATTATGAAGTCGGCCCCGGCGGCGGAACCCAAGGCCGAAGAAAAGGCGGGTGAATAATGAAGTTTAACGTTTTGAATCTTGAAGGCAAGGCCGCCGGCTCTATCGAGCTTAACGACGCGATATTCGCGGTCGAACCGCGCGCGGACATACTTCACCGCGTAGTTGTCTGGCAGGAATCGAATTCCCGCAGCGGCAACCATGCGACTAAAACCATATCGGACATTTCGGGCACGACTAAAAAGCCGTTCAAGCAGAAGAAGACCGGCCGCGCGCGCCAGGGCTCCATGTATAACCCGCACCAGCGCGGCGGCGCCGCGCCGGTGGCCGCGCCGCATCCGCATTCGCACGCAACCGACCTTCCGAAGAAAATCCGCGCGCTCGGCTTGAAGATGGCTTTGTCGTCCAAGGCCAAAGACGGCTCGCTTATAGTGATAGATTCCGAAAAGATGTCGGCGGCGAAATCCGCAGCGCTTTCGAAATCCGTGAAAAATCTGAAACTTTCGAAGGCCTTGTTCGTTGGCGGCGACAAACTGGACGAAAACTTCAAGAAGTCCGCTTCGAACATAAAGAACCTCGACGTTCTGCCGACCATCGGCCTCAACGTCCGCGACATATTGAACCATGCGAACCTTGTCCTGACGAAAGACGCGGTTGCCGCGATAGAAAAAAGACTGGGGGCGTAATATGGCGAAACTTGAAAAGAAATTGGTCGCGACTGCTCGCACGTTCGACATCTTGAAGAAACCGATAGTTTCCGAAAAGGCCGCGAAACTTGCCGAAAGCAACGCCGTCGCATTCGAAGTCGCAAGCGACGCGACGAAACAGGAAATCGCCCAAGCGGTCGAAACCCTTTACAAGGTGAAGGTCGCGAAGGTCAATATCGTGAACACCAAGGGAAAGATAAAAACTTTCAAGGGTCGCACGGGAACCAGGAACGCCGTCAAAAAGGCGTATATAACTTTGGCCGATAATCAGAAAATCGACGTCATGGCCAAGCTGTAAGTGCAAGTAAAAGGAAAAATAAAATGGCACTGAAACATTATAAACCAAATACCCCCGGCACCCGCGGACTTGTCCTTGTCGACAAGTCGGGCCTGCACAGGGGCGCGCCGGAAAAATCCCTTACCTCGGGCAAGGCCTCGCAGGGCGGCCGCAATAATTTCGGCCACGTGGTCGTTCCGCACCAGGGCGGCGGGCATAAGAAGAAATACCGCATAATAGATTTCAAGCGCGCGAAGAAAGACATGGAAGCGAAAGTAATCCGTCTGGAATACGACCCGAACCGCACGGCCTTCATCGCGCTTGTCGAATACAAGGATAAAACCAAAGCCTATATATTGGCGCCGCAAAAATTGGCCGTCGGCGATGCCGTCGTGTCCGCCCAGTTCGCGGATATAAAGCCGGGCAATGCGATGCCGCTTAAAAATATGCCGATTGGAACCGTCGTCCATAACGTCGAAATCAAGCCGGGCAAGGGCGGCCAGCTGGCCCGTTCCGCCGGTTGTTCGGTGCAATTGATGGGCAAGGACGGAATCTATGCCCAGATAAAGATGAACTCGGGCGAACTGCGCAAAGTCCTTTCGGACTGCATGGCTTCCGTCGGCGTCGTGTCGAATCCCGACCAGCGGAACGTCAGCCTGGGCAAGGCCGGCCGCGCGCGCTGGCTTGGCATACGCCCGACGACCCGCGGTATCGCGATGAACCCGGTCGACCATCCGATGGGCGGCGGAAACGGAAAGTCCAAAGGCCACACGCCTGTTTCCCGCACCGGCGTTCCGGCGAAGGGATACCGCACAAGAAAGAACAAACGCACGCAGCGCATGATTATCCGCTCGCGCCACGTTTCGAAGAAGAAATAAGGAGCTAATAGATGGCACGTTCAGTTTGGAAAGGTCCGTATGTTCACCCGTCGCTTTTGAAGAAGGCGGCCAAGGCGAACGAAGCGAACGATAGGAAACCGATTAACACCTGGTCTCGCGGCTCGACGATTATTCCGCAGATGGTGGGTCTGACCTTCAACGTCCACAACGGGCAGAAGTTCATTCCGGTTTCGATAGTGGAAGACATGATTGGGCACAAGCTCGGCGAATTCGCGCCGACGCGCGTCTTCAAGGGCCATGCGGCGAACAAGACGGCGACGACTTCGGCGCCCGCGGCTAAGAAATAATAAAGGAAAAGTGAAATGGCAAAGAAATATGGTTTGACGGATAATCAGGTGCGCGTTTTTAACCGCCTTATCCGCACGAGCGCGCAAAAGCTGAACCTTATCGCCGCGCAGGTCAGGGGCCTTCCGGTCGGCCGCGCGATAGAGGTTATGACGTTTTCGAAAAAGCGCGCCGCGGGCGACGTGAAGAAATCGCTTATATCCGGCGTCGCGAACGCCGAACACAACGACAAGATGTCCGCCGACAGCCTTATAGTAAAGGAAGCCTGGGTCGGCAAGGCCATCACGATGAAGCGCATTTTCCCGAGCAAACAGGGCTCGGCGCGTCCGATACTTAAAAAGTTTTCCAGCCTTACATTGGTCTTGGAATCCGTCGAACCGAAGGCGAAGGCCGAAAAGCCCGCCAAAAAAGTCAAGAAAGAGGGGAACTAATATGGGTCAGAAAGTATCGCCGATAGCGAACCGCCTTATGATAAACAAGACGTCCGATTCGCGCTGGACGGCGTCGAAAAAGGACTATGCCGCCTATGTCATAGAAGATTATAAAATCCGCGGCTTCCTCGAAAAGAAGCTGGACAAGGCCGGTCTTGCCAAGGTCGTCATCGAACGCCTTGCGAAGAAATTGGTCATCACCATCCACAGCAGCCGCCCCGGAATCATCATCGGCAAGAACGGCGCCGACATCGAAGCGCTTCGGAACGGAATCAAGAAGCTTGTGAAGAACGACAACGTCATCGTGAACATCGTCGAAGTCAGGAAAGCCGACATCAACGCCCAGCTGGTCGGCAAATCCATAGCCCAGCAAATCGAAGGCCGCGTTTCCTTCAAGCGCGCCATGAAAAAGGCGATGCAGAACGCCGAAAAAGCCGGCGCCAAGGGAATCAAAATCACCCTGTCGGGCCGCCTGAACGGCGCCGAAATCGCGCGCGAGGAATCAATGCGCGACGGACGCATTCCGCTTCACACCCTGCGCGCCGACATCGACTACGCTTCGGTTCAGGCCAAGACCACCTACGGCGTCATCGGCGTCAAGGTTTGGGTCTATACCGGCGACGTCGTGAACGAAGAAAAATTGGTTCGCGAAATGTCCGCGCCGCGCGAATTCGCCGCGTCGACGGGCGCCCGCGAAAACCGCGCCCCGAAAAATAGAGAGGTTCAGTAATGTTGATGCCGATAAAGACCAAATTCCGCAAGCAGCATAAGGGCCGCATTCATGGAAACACCAAGGGCGGCGCCGAGCTCGCGTTCGGTTCCTTCGGCCTTAAAGCCCAAAGCCCGGAACGCGTCACCGCGCGCCAAATCGAAGCCGCGCGCCGCGCCATCTCGCGCCATATGAAGCGCGCAGGCCGCGTTTGGATTCGCATATTCCCGGACGTCCCGGTTTCCAAAAAGCCCGCCGAAGTCCGCATGGGTAAGGGAAAGGGCGCCATCGAATACTGGTGCTGCCGCGTGAAACCCGGACGCATAATGTTCGAAGTCGACGGCGTTTCGGAAACTACCGCAAGCGAAGCCTTGACCCTGGCCGCCGCAAAGCTTCCGGTCAAAACGAAAATCGTCGCCCGCCACGCTAATTAAGGAAAAACGAAATGGCAAAGAAAGAAACGAACAAAACCGAAAGCTTGACCTTGGACGCCGCGTCCGGCAAGCTGACCGACCTTAAAAAGGAACAGATGAACCTGCGCTTCCAGAAGACCGCCGGCCAGTTGCAGCAGACTCACCTTGTCCGGAAGACCCGCCGCGAAATCGCGCGCGTCGCAACCAAAATATCCGCGATGAAAAAATCCGCGGCCAAGAAGAAGTAAAGGGGAACATAAATGCCAAAACGCATACTGACGGGAAATGTAATCAGCGCCAAGACCGACAAGACAATCGTCGTCAATGTCGACACGCGCAAGCGCCATCCGCTTTACAAGAAGTTCGTGAAGCAGAGCAAGAAATACCAGGCCCACGACGAAGCCAACAAATACAAGGTCGGCGACATAGTCGAAATCCAGGAAAGCCGCCCGATTTCCAAGACGAAAAGATTCGTCGTTGTCGGAATGGTCGGACACGCCAAGGACAAGTCGGTCGCGGGCGAAGCGGAATAATAAAAGGAACTAAGGCAAATGATACAGAACGAAACAATCTTGAATGTGGCCGACAACAGCGGCGCTAAAAAGGCCCAGTGCATAAAGGTCCTTGGCGGCAGCCACCGCCGCTATGCGTCCATCGGCGACGTCATAGTCGTCGCGATAAAGGATGCGATTCCGCGCGGCAAGGTCCAGAAGGGAACCGTTCAGCGCGCGCTGATTGTCCGCACCAAATACGACGTCAAACGCGTCGACGGCTCGGTCATACGCTTCGACGACAACGCGGTCGTCCTTATCAACAAAGGCAATTTAGAGCCCATCGGCACCCGCATCTTCGGGCCGGTCGCGCGCGAAACAAGAAACAAACACGACGTGCAGAAGATTATGTCTCTGGCGCCGGAAGTCATATAAGAGGGCACGGCAATGAAGATTAAGAAAAACGACGAAGTCATAGTCATATCCGGAAAGTATAAGGGCGTCAAAGGCAAGGTCCTTACCGCCATGCCCGCCGAATCGAAGGTCATAGTCCAGGGCGTGAACCGCGTCAAGAAGCACATCAAGCCGACCCAGGAAAAGCCCGGCCACATCGAAGATGTCGAGCGTCCGATTCACGTGTCCAACGTGGCGCTTCTCGACCCGAAGACGAAGAAGCCGACCCGCGTCGGATACAAAATCGTCGGGGATAAGAAAGTCCGCGTCGCGAAGAAATCCGGTTCGGAAATATAGGAGCAGTAAATGTCGAACAAAAGCCGTTTAAGCAAAATCTATCAGGACAAAATCGTTCCTGAAATGAAAAAGGAATTCGGATACAAGAATTCCCAGGCCGTTCCGCGCCTGTCGAAAATCGTCCTGAACATGGGCGTCGGCGCCGCCGCTGCGGACAAGAAAAAACTGGACGCGGCCTTCGCGGACATGACCGCGATTTCGGGCCAGAAACCCGTTGTAACGAACGCGAAGAAATCCATCGCGACTTACCGCCTGCGCGCGGGCCAGCCCATCGGCGTCAAGGTCACCCTTCGCGGTTCGCGCATGTATGACTTTTTGGATAAATTGGTCATGGTCGCGCTTCCGCGCATAAAGGACTTCCAGGGCCTGTCGAAATCGAAATTCGACGGCCACGGCAACTACGCCTTCGGAATAAAGGAACACCTTATATTCCCGGAAATCGACTTCGATAAAATGGACTCCATCCGCGGGATGGATATAGTTATCGGAACAACTGCGAAAACGGACAAGGAAGCGCTGGCTCTGCTGGCGAAATTCAATATGCCGTTGGTGCTTAAATAACAAAGGGAACGGAAAATGGCTAAGACTGCTTTGATAGAGAAACAGAAAAGGCGGATGAAGATGGTGGCTGGCCTGGCGAAAAAGCGCGCCGCGCTTAAAGCCAAGATGTCGCTCAAATCCACCCCGGAAGAACGTATGGACGCCATGAAGAAGATGGCCAAACTTCCGCGCAATTCCGCCCCGACGCGCCTGCACAACCGCTGCGCCATCACGGGCCGCGCGCGCGGGTTCAGCCGCCAGTTCGGGCTTTGCCGCCAGCAGGTCAGGACTTTGGCTTCGGCCGGGATGCTTCCGGGCGTCAGGAAATCCAGCTGGTAAAACAAGGAAATAATAAAGGGGTCTAAAAAATGTCATTCACTCATCCCATCGGCGATATGATTGCCAGAATCCGCAATGCCCAGAACGCGGGCAAGGACCAGGTCGCGATGCCGGCCAGCAGCCTTCGCCAGAACGTCCTCGGCGTCCTTAAAGACGAAGGGTTCATCGAAGGGTTCAAGACGAAGAAGGTTTCGGACGCCAAGTCGGAAATCGTCGTCGACCTTAAATACGTTTCGGGCCAGGGCGCCATCCAGGAAATCCGCATAGTGTCGAAGCCCGGCCGCCGCGTCTATTCGAAATCGGCGAAATTGCCGAAAGTTCTGAACGGCCTTGGCGTTGTCATCGTGTCTACGCCGAAAGGAATCATGGCGGACTATAAGGCGCGCAAGGAAAACCTGGGCGGCGAAGTCTTGTGCCAGGTTATATAACGGAAAGGATGGATTAAAATGTCAAGAGCAGGAAAATATCCGGTCATAATACCAAGCGGCGTTTCGGTTTCGCGCAATGGCGGCGTTATCGTCGTCAAGGGCCCGAAGGGAACGAACGAAGTCAGCCTCGCGCACAAGAACGCCGACCTTGTCGACATCGTTATAAACGACAAGCAGGTCGAAGTGTCGCCCAAGGACGCCGAAGACAAAGCCTCGCGCGCGATGTGGGGCGCCATGACACGCAACATCAAAATCGCGGTCGAAGGCGCGAGCGTCGGGTTCAAAAAGGAAATGGCGATGAAGGGCGTCGGATTCAAAGCGTCCGTCAAAGGCAAGGATTTGGTTTTGGTCGCGGGCTATTCGCACGATGTCGTCCTTCCGATTCCGGCCGGTCTGTCCGTCGAAATCGTCGCGCCGACCGAATTCAACATAAGCGGAATCGACAAGCAGAAAGTCGGCCAGTTCGCCGACACCATAAAGAAAGTCAGAAAGCCGGAACCTTACAAGGGCAAGGGCATATTCTATAAGAACGAAACACTGCGCCGCAAGGAAGGCAAGAAGAAATAATAAAGGACAAAGACAATGAAGCTTCACTTAGACACTTTCACCCGCAGGCTTAAAAGGAACCGCTTCGCCGCGAAAAGCAAGAACTATGGCAAGGTCCGCATCAGCGTCCACCGCACCGGCCGCCATATCTACGTCCAGGCGATAGACGATGTCGCGCAGAAGACTTTGGCGTCCGCTTCCTCGGCCGAAAAGGGCTTCAAGGGGAACGGCTGGTCCGTCGAAGGCGCGGCGAAAGTCGGCGCCGCGTTCGCCGAGCGCGCGAAGAAAATGAAAATCAAAGACGTCTATTTCGACCGCGGCGCGTATAAGTATCACGGCCGGATAAAGGCTTTGGCCGATGCGGTGCGCGAAGGCGGACTTAAATTTTAACAACAGGGGAAAATAGAAAATGGCGAAAATGAATAGCGGAAATCTTCAAGGCGACAACCTTACCGACAAATTGGTCCATATAAACCGCGTCGCGAAAACCGTCAAGGGCGGAAAGAACTTCTCGTTCTCGGCCCTGGTTGTGGTCGGCGACAAGGCCGGTAAAATCGGATTCGGCCTGGGCAAGGCTTTGGAAATCCAGTCCGCCGTCCAGAAAGCGACCAAGGCCGCCAAGCGCGCCATGATTCAAGTGCCGCTTAAAGAAGGCCGCACGCTTCACCACGATATGCAGGCGAAATTCGGCGCGGGCCAGGTTATCATCCGCAGCGCCACGCCCGGAACCGGAATCATCGCGGGCGGCGCCATGCGCGCGGTCTTCGAATGCCTTGGCGTCCAGGACGTCGTTTCGAAATCCAAGGGAAGCAACAATCCGTATAACGTCGTTCGCGCCGCCTTCGCCGCGTTCGGCATGATGAATTCTCCGAAATCCGTGGCGGCCCGCCGCGGCAAGTCTGTCGCCGAAATCGTCGCCGCGCGCGACGGCAAGCCGGCGAAAGAAGTTTCGGTTGACGCATAAAAGGGAATGTTATGAAAAAAGTAAAAATCACTCAAATTAAAAGTTCCATCGCGATACCGGAAAAGCAGAAGAAGATTCTGGCCGCTTTGTGCCTTGGCCGCATCGGCAAATCGAAAGAGCTTCCTTTGACCGATTCCGTGAAGGGCATGGTCGAGAAAGTGCAACACATTATAAAGATAGAGGGATAAAATGGCGAAACTGAACGCATTGATGGACAATCCGGGCGCGCGCCCGTCCAAAAAACGCCTTGGCCGCGGCATAGGTTCCGGCAAGGGCAAAACCGCGGGCCGCGGACACAAGGGACAAAAGGCGCGCTCCGGCACGTCGGGCGTCATCACGTTCGAGGGCGGACAAACCCCGATTTACCGCCGCCTTAACAAAATCGGATTCTTCAATATATTCCGCAAGCATTTCGCCGAGATAAACATCGGCAAAATCGAAAAAGCCATAGCCGACAAAAGGCTCGCCGCCGACAAAGTCGTCGACATCGCCGCGCTGAAAGCTGCCAAATTGATTAACCGCGCGGAAGACGGCCTGAAAGTCTTGGGCGCCGGCGAGCTGAAAAAAGCCATCAAGGTCGAAGCCGTGAAATGGTCGAAATCGGCCGAAGCTGCCATCGTGAAAGCCGGCGGCTCCATCTCCGCCCCGGGCAAGAAAGCCGCGAAGGCTGAAAAAGCCGAAGCGCCTGCGACGGAAGAAAAGAAACCGGCCGCCGCGAAAAAAGCCGCACCGAAAGCCAAAGCCGCGCCGAAAGCAAAGAAGGCCAAGTAATAAATGAACGCATTCAAAGGAATGTTTTCCAAGATGTCCGACCTGCAAAAGCGCATATTGTTTGTGCTTGGCGCCTTGCTGGTCTATCGCATCGGCTCGTTCATACCGCTTCCTGGCGTGAACGCGTCCGCGGTTCTGCATTTCTTCCAGGGCGACAACGGCCTTATGGGAATGTTCGACGTATTCTCGGGCGGAAGCCTGTCGCGTATGAGCATAATGGCGCTGAACATATTCCCGTATATCTCGGCCAGCATAGTTATTCAGCTTCTGACCGCGACGTCGAAGGGCCTGGCGGAACTTCGCAAAGAAGGCGAATCCGGTCGCATAAAAATCAACCAATACACTCGCTATCTTGCGGTCGTGCTTTGCGCCGTTCAGGCATGGGCGGTCGCGGGCGGGCTTGAATCGATGGCGCCTATGAACGGCGTCTTCGCGGTTATGAATCCCGGAATCGGATTCAAGATTTCAACCGTTATAGCATTGGTCGGCGGCACGACATTCGTCATGTGGCTGGCCGAGCAGATAACCGCGCGCGGCATAGGCCAGGGCGCTTCGTTGTTGATATTCGCGGGGATTGTCGCGGAAATTCCGAACGGCCTTGCGCGCCTGCTGGAACTTGGCGGCGTCGGACAGGTTTCGCCTTTCATGATGATGATGGTCGTGGCGTTCGTGCTTGGCATAATCGCGCTTATCGCATTCTTCGAACAGGCCCAGCGCCGGATTCAAATCTTATACCCGCGCCAAACGGCCGCCGCGGGCGCCGCCGCCGCCCAGGCAAGCAGTTCCTATCTGCCGATTAAAATCAATATGTCGGGCGTTATGGGCCCGGTCTTCGCGTCTTCGATAATGATGTTGCCCGCATTCGCCGGAAAGCTTTTCCAAAGCGACAATGTCTATGTCCAGAACGTCATGGCGTTCTTCACATACGGAACCTGGTCCTATATCGCCTTGTTCACCATCCTTGTCGCGTTCTTCGCGTTCTTCCAGACCGCGGTCGTGTTCAATTCGGAAGAAACCGCGAACAACCTTAAAAACAACGGCGGCTATGTCCCGGGCATCAGGCCGGGCGAGCAGACAATGAATTTCTTGGATAATTTGGTTTCGCGCGTAACCGTTATCGGCGTTTTATACCTTGTGGCGGTCTGCGTCGTGCCGATAATCCTAAACACCCATTTCGGAATGCCTGTCGTCATAGGCGGAACGTCCGTCCTTATCGTGGCCGGCGTTGCGCTTGACACCATGACGCAGATTCAGTCGCATTTAATCGCGAAGCAATACGCCAGCGTGATTAAAAAAGCCAACAGGAAAAGTCGATTCCGGGTCTAATATCTGGTTGACTTTCCACGCACAGCGGTTAAAATGACCGCACAATGAAAAGGAGTTGAACTTGGCTCGTATAGCAGGTGTGAATATCCCGACCGAAAAAAGGGTTGAAACAAGCCTTACTTATATCTATGGAATCGGCCCGAAAAAGGCGAAGGAAATCGTAAAGGCGCTTGGCTTCAAGGACTCGCTCCGGACCAAGGATTTGACCGACACGGACGTCATCAATATCCGCAATTACATCGAAAAGAATCTGAAAGTCGAAGGCGACGTCAGGAAAGAAATCGCGATGAACATAAAGCGTTTGCAGGACCTTCGCTCGTATCGCGGCATCCGCCACAGGAACCGCCTTCCGGTCCGCGGACAGCGCACGCGCACCAACGCGCGCACGCGCAAGGGCAAAAGAATCGCGGTCGCGGGCGCGGCCAGCAAAGGCAAATAAGGGAGCTTAATCGAAATGGCAGTAAAACCGGCAAACAAGAAGAAAACAATCCGAAAAGTCAGCCATGCCGTCGCGCATGTTTTGGCGACCTTCAACAACACCCGCATAACGCTCACGGACATTTCCGGCGCGGTTCTGGTCTGGGGCACGTCGGGCGTCAGCGGCTTCAAAAGCGCGAAGAAATCGACGCCTTACGCGGCGTCCATCGTCGCGGAAACTTTGGCGAAGAAAGCGGCCGACATGGGCGTCCGCACGATAGACGTCCTTATGCGCGGTCCCGGCAACGGGCGCGAAGCGGCCGTTCGCGGGCTTGGCGCCGCGGGCCTGGTCGTGAATTCGATTACGGATACGACGCGCGTGCCGCACAACGGCTGCCGTCCGAAGAAAGCGCGCCGCGTTTAATCGGCGTAGAAATTTTATAAACACATAACGAAAGGATTTGGAATGATTGAAAAAAACTGGACGACTTTAAGCAAGCCGAAAAAACTTGAGATAAAAATCGACAACGACAATCCGAACCTTGCGACCATAATTGCGAAACCCTTGGAAAAGGGTTTTGGCCATACTCTGGGCACCGCGCTTCGCCGCGTCCTGCTGTCCAGCTTGCAGGGCTGCGCGCCGCGTTCGATACGGATAGAGGGGGTCCAGCACGAATTCTCGTCCATATCGGGAATCAGGGAAGACGTGCCCGACATCATCCTTAACTTGAAGGGCGTCTATTTCAAGGCCGAAACGGAAAACAATTTGAAGGCGACCTTGAAGGCAAAGGGCCCAGTGGTCGTGACCAGCGGCATGATTGAATGCGGCAGCGGCCTGGAAGTCATCAATAAAGACATCGTGCTTTGCCATATATCCGAAGGCGGCGTCCTTAACATGGAAATCAATCTTGGCCTCGGCAAGGGCTACGTCCCGGCCGAACAGAATTCGAAGGAAGGCGACCCGATTGGCTTCATCGCGGTCGATTCGATTTATTCGCCGGTCCTTAACGTCGCGGTCGACGTCCGCGAAACCCGCGTCGGCCAAAGGGTGGACTTCGACGAATTGCAGCTGTCGGTCAAGACGAACGGCGCGACCTCGCCGGAAGACGCCGTGGCCTTCGCCGCGCGCATAGTCGCCGACCAGATGAATCCGTTCATCAATTTCGAGGACGTCGCGGCGGAAGTGGAAGACGAAAAGAAAGACATCCTTGCGTCGCTTCCGTTCAATCCGAAATTGTTGAAGCACGTGGACGAATTGGAATTGTCGGTCCGCGCGAACAATTGCTTGAAGAACGACAAGGTGAATTATATAGGCGAGCTTGTGCAAAAGACGGAAAACGATATGCTGAAAACCCCGAACTTCGGCCGCAAATCCTTGAACGAAATCAAAGCGCAGCTGGAAGCGATGGGCCTTGCGTTCGGCATGGACGTTCCCGGCTGGCCGCCCGAGAATATAGCCGAGCTTTCGAAGAAATTCGAGAATCCGTATAAATAATGAAAAAAAAACCGCCCTTTCGGGCGGTTTTTTTATCGCTTGCGCTGTCTGCTTTCGGCGACCACCGCTGAAAGGTTTGACAGCGGGCTCCATTCCCTTTTGTCGAGGCCGAAATCATTGTTCAAATAGAACGAGCTGAGAATCTTGTTCCTCAGCGACGGGCTGTTTTCAACGGCGTCGGCGAAATATGAATAGCCATGCTTATAGCAAAGCTTGGCGTCCGGAAATTCGCGAAGGAAAAACCAAGACGACATCTTAGTCGCGGCCATACCCGACGGCGCCATCTGAATCTGCATGCGGAAGGCGCAGCCCTTTCCGTATTTGTAATCAAGGGGATTCGCCAGGATTTCGCCCTGCTTATAGTTGGGAATGCACTCGCCGCGGCCATGGTCTTTTTCGCGGACTTGGGACATATGTATGGCGGCAAGTCTGGCGCCTTTGCCGAAAATTTCTTTAAGTCCGGGCTCTAAAACCCGGGCGGCCTTGGCGAAGCTGGCGTCGTCCAGTTCGTAGGGAATCGCGGGCTTGACCGACGGATTTTGCGTTTTATTCATAGTGCGTCCTTTTGGCTTGTTTTCCTGTATTATAAATAGAATATTTATTCTGTCAACTATTATCTTGACAAAAACACGAAACATTGTATCATGCCGATATATAAAACCAACAAAGGACCATAAAATGCCGAAAATTCGCACCCCGAAAACCATAACCCGCTTCGACATGATTCAGCAAACCCTTGCCGATGACTTGAAGAAAAGCCTTATAAAGGGCGAAACCATCCGTTACGACTTCGCCAAATACGGCGCCCAGATGTATAATGGTTACGACGTCCAATATACGGATTTGGAAGTCATGGATTATCTGAACGAAGCCAAGAAAGAATTCAAAAAGGACAAGATGGGCAGACTGGAAGAAATTTATTTCCGCACCATCGACCCGGCTCTTTACGCCGGGAACAAGGACGTTTTCCCGTTCGACCATACGCCGGAATACGCCAAGTCGAAATCGTGCGCCTTCACCTTGAAGGCCGGCGGCATAATAGCGCCGTGGCTTTTCGCGGGCGAATTGACAAGCCTTGCGGCCGCTTCGAAATACGGCCTGGCCTGGGCCGCGCTTTGCCTTGCAACGGACTTCGAAACGCGCAATAATTTCTACAAAGGCCTGAAAGATATGAGGGCCCTGGGAAGGTAAATATGAAAAAAATAATCCTGTCGCTTTTCGCGCCGCTGATTGTGTCGCAGTCTTTCGCGATGACTCCGCTGGACCCGGCGTTCAGCCCGTCCAAGGGCGACTTCGTCGCGTATTTTTCGCCCGCGTTCATAAAGCCCGATTTGGGCGGCTTGAAGGACGGCAGCTTCGTTCTGCCGATGAACGGCGTCGCATACGGCGTGGACGACAGGCTGAGTTTTTTCTTGGAACAGGCAAGCCAAACCAACCCCGCGATAGGAATCGATTATACCTTGATTCCGAACAGGGAGTTCAGCCTGGACCTTATCGGCAAGTATGAGCTTAATGTAGCGGACATCGCGGCGACAGGCGGCGCGCAGGTCTATGGCGTGGCCGACAGCCATTTGTCGTGGAGCGCGTCCGCCTTCGTCCGATACAGGAACATCCAAGTTATTGAAAACTGGTTCGCGGTCGATATTCTTCTGCAAGGCCGGGTGCTTTACCAGCTTGACGCGAAATGGGGCGTCTTCGCCGAGTTCAACTACAACGTGATAATGGATAATTACGATAATCTTTATTTCACACAATATACGTATAGCCGCGACATGACATTGGGCGCGGTCTATGCGATTTCGAAATCGGCGGCGGTCATGCCGTTTGTTTCGCGCAACTTCAAAAGCGTCATGTCATACGGCGGCGCGGACAGGGATTTAAGCGACGGCGCTATGTCGGTCGGCGCCAGATTCGGGGTGCAGTTCTGATGCGGCGCGAAATATCGAAACTTCCTAAAACTCCTAAATTCGGCGACAAGCTGATACAGCTGACCACGGACTTCATCTTCCAGCCCGACGCCAGTTATGATTTGTCGGGAAAAACCCTGTTCATTTGTTCAATCGCCAACCTTAACGCCATGATAAGAAAGTTTTCGGAATTGAAGAATGTTCCTGAATCGAAAATCGTGATTTCGGGCGGAATAAACCCGGTCTATAAGAAGCTGTCGCCGGAAACGATTCTTATGAAGCTGATGTCGCGCAGGAACTTCATCGAATGGAAGGACATTTTGGGAAAACCCGAATCGCATATAATATTAGAGGCGCTAGATGAAAATTTTATTCTTCCGGCGCATATCGGCACTGAAACCGAAAGCCTGAACACGCGTGAAAACTGGGTGAATTCGCGGAATTTTGAATCCATGAAAAACCCGGACGGAATCGTTGTTCTGTCCGACGCCACATATGCCCTGCGTTCGAAACTTACGGCGCGGGCGGTCCTTCCGGCCGAAGTGGGAATCGAAACGATTTCATACGAAGCGCATTACAACGGCCCCTTCATGAACGATATGAAGTTTCCGTTTCTGAACCTGCACGCGTCCCGGGACGGCTGGTCGGAAAATTTCTTCGCGCGCAAGATGGTTTGGTCCGAAGTGCTGCGCATAAAGAAATACGGCGACAAAGGCGACCTTGTTATAGACGCCGCGAATGCGGAAAAACTGAAAGAAATCATGCAGCATTGCCGCTGATAAACCTTGACTTTTCGCCGGACCTAAGTTAAAATCCCCACGAACCTAAATGTCCAAAGTGCCGAACTATCGGGCTTTGGCGATGTCTAATCCCCACGGGGCATAAACGCAAAGGAGCGAACATGAGACACCAGATGGCCGGCCGCAAATTCAACCGCGACTACAACGCGCGCAAGGGGCTTTTCCTCGCGCTATCGAAAGCGCTGATTACGCGCGAGCAAATAAAGACGACATTGCCGAAAGCCAAAGACCTTCGCTCTATCGTTGAAAAGCTTATAACCAAGGCCAAGGTGGACAACCTTGCGAACCGCCGCAATTTGAACGCGTTCCTGCGCGACGAAACGCTTGTTAAGAAAGTATTCGAAGTCCTTGCGCCGCGCTATGCCAAGCGCCCGGGCGGATACACGCGCGTCTTGAAGGCGGGCTTCCGCTACGGCGACGCCGCGCCGATGGCTATAATCGAATTGGTCGACCGCGACCCGGCCGCGAAATCCGCGGGCCAGACCAAGGCCGCCGACAAGAAAGAATCCCACGAATCCGGCGCCGCCGCCGCGAAGGGCGTGAACAAGGTCGCCAAGGACCAGGGCATGAAGGCGACCGCAAGCGGCGCGTCCAAAACGCCGACTATACGTCGCCGCGCTTCGGGAAGCTAATCGTCCGGGATGGATTTTGAAATAAATGTCATGCCCGGCTTCGACCGGGCATCTCATCATTGAAAAGGAAGGGAAAAATGTCTTATGAAATCGAAATAATCCGCCATAGCTTGGCCCACGTCATGGCCGCGGCTGTGCAAAAATTATTTCCCGGCGTGAAATTCGCTGGGGGACCTGCGATAGAGAACGGGTTTTATTACGACTTCGATACCGAACATCGTTTCGTCCCGGAAGATTTCGCTAAAATCGAAAAGGAAATGAAGGACCTGATAAAATCCGACGGCCGCTTCGAACAAAAAACCATCTCGAAAAAGGAAGCCGCCGAACTCTTCGAAGGCCAGCCCTATAAATTGGAATGGCTTCGGGACATCCCGGGCGACGAAGCCGGCGTATATAAGTTCCGCGACTTCACCGACCTTTGCCGCGGCCCGCACGTCGCGTCGTCCAAGGAACTTCCAAAAGACGCGTTCAAAATATCGAAGCTCGCGGGCGCATATTGGAAAGGCGACTCCAAAAACAAAATGCTGCAAAGAATTTATGTCGACGCCTTCGCCGCGAAAGAAGAACTGGACGCGCATTTGAAAATGATGGAGGAAGCCGCCGCCCGCGACCATAGGAAAATCGGCCCCGCGCAGGATTTGTTCTTCTTCGACAACCGCTCGCCTGGCGTGCCTTACTGGCTGCCGGACGGATTGGTTGTGTATAAGGAACTTTACAATTTCTGGGCCGTTTATCACGAGTCGCACGGCTATGTCGAATTCCGCTCGCCCCTGATGAACAAGAGGGAGCTTTACGAAACCAGCGGACACTGGGCGCATTACCGCGACGATATGTTCGTATTCGAAGAAGACGACAACAATGTCTTCGCGCTTGCTCCGATGTCGTGCCCGAACGCGATTGTGGCCTATCAGCATTCGCCCAAAAGCTATACGGACTTGCCGTATCGTCTGTCCGACGCCGATATGCTTTACCGCCATGAAAGCTCGGGCTCTATCAACGGCTTGCTCCGCACGTTCGAATTCAACCAGGACGACGCGCATATCTTCTGCACGGAAGACCAGCTGGAATGCGAATACAACAATATCCTGGACATGATTAAGGAATACTACGACTTGTTCGGAATGAAGTATAAAATCAGCCTCTCGACCCGGCCCGACGATTTCATGGGCGACGTCGAAACCTGGAACAAGGCGGAAGCCATCTTGAAAGACATCTTGACCTCGCGCTTCGGCGCGGGCAATTTCGGGCTTAAAGAAAAGGACGGCGCGTTCTATGGTCCCAAACTCGATATACAAATGACCGACAGCATAGGCCGCGAATGGCAGCTTGGAACCATACAGCTGGACTTCCAACTTGCGGGCCGGTTCGGCGCGGTATATACGGACAGGGACGGGCAGAAGAAAACGCCTATTATAATCCATCGCGTAATATACGGCTCGCTTGGAAGATTCCTTGGCATATTGATAGAGCATTTGGGCGGCAAGCTTCCGGTATGGCTTGCGCCGACCCACGCGGTTGTCATTCCGATTTCCGACCAGTTCGACGAATACGCCGCCGGCGTGGCGAAGAAATTACAGGCCGTCGAAATCAGAACCGCGACCCGCGGCCTTCGCGTGAAAACGGATTTGACTTCCGAAAGCATGCAGAAGAAAATCCGCGGCGCGCAATTGATGCAGATTCCATATATGATAATCGTCGGCGAAAAGGAAGCGGCGGACGGGACTATTTCCATCCGCACCCGCGACAACAGGCAGATTAACGGAATCAAATTGGAAGAGTTTGTCGAAAAGCTTTCGGAAAAAATCAAAACCAAATCGTTGGAGCTGTGATGGAATTGATGGCGGTAGCTTTTGTCGCATTGGTCGTCGGCGTCTTAATCGGCCGGATGTATTCGCAGCACAGATACGAAATCTTGTTGCAGAAGGCCGCGGCGCTTGAAGCCGAAAACCGCGCGGTGAATTCCAAGATGGCCGACCAGTTCAAATTGATTTCGGCCGAGCTGTTGGAGCATCAGAAAAAATCCGTGGCGGAAACGCAGCAGGAAAAACTTGGCGTTATGCTCGACCCGCTTAACAATCAAATAAAGGACGTTATTAAGAACTTCACGGAAAACAAAGTCAGTTTCGCGGAGCAGATGAAGAATATGATTGCCCAAAGCGGCGCCCTTCAAAAGGAGGCCGCCGACCTCGCGAACGCGCTTAAACACAAGAAGCAGCAGGGCAACTGGGGCGAATTCCAGCTGGAACGAATTTTCGAAATACTGGGCTTTGTAGAGGGTCGCGAATATTCAAAGGAAGAATTCGCGCGCGGCGAAGACGGCCGCGCGGTGCGCCCGGATTACGTCCTGAACCTTCCGAACAACCGCCGCGTGATTATCGATTCCAAATTGTCATTGGAAAGCTATATGAAATTCGCGAATACGGAAGACCCGGCCGAAAGGAAAAAATATATCAAGGAATTCGTCGCCGCGACGAAAAAGCATATCGACACCCTGGGCGGCAAGGAATATCAGAACAAGCTGAAAGATTCGCAGCTGGATTATGTCTTCATGTTCATGCCGCTGGAACATTCCTATCTCGCCGCGCTTGAAGAAGAGCCCGAACTTTACCAATATTCCTTCAAGAACAATGTCGCGCTTGCGACGCCGTCCCTGTTGTTCCCGATGATGCGGACGATAGACACCATGCTTAAAATCGACAAGCGCGACAAGAACATCGAAAGCGTCGTCGATATGGTGAACAAGCTTTACGAGAAATACGTCGGCTTCACGGAAAGTTTCGCGGACGTCGGTGAAAGGCTTAAAAAAGCCAACGAATCGTATGGCACCGCGCTTGATAGAATATCGAAGGGCAACGGGAACATGGCCGGCTGGATTGCGAAGATTAAGGACAAAAGCGGAATACAATCGAACAAGAAGCCCGCGATAGAACATGAAGAATAAAACGAAAGTTTTGCAGGTCGGCGACCCGCGGCTTCGCGAAAAGGCGATACCGGTCGAAATCATAAGCCATGAAATACGCGCGACCTTGGACGAAATGGTCGCGGCGATGTTCGCGTCCGAAGGCGCGGGACTCGCCGCGCCGCAGCTTGGCCTCGGGCTCCGTATGTTCGTGGTGCGCATTGCGGCTGGCGGCGAAGTCCTTAAAATAATCAATCCGAAACTTACCGGATTTTCCGACGACGAGATAACGATGGAGGAAGGCTGCCTGTCGGTGCTTGGCCCGGACGGCCCGGTCTATGCGAACGTTGTGCGGCCCTCGACAATACGTTTGAACTGGCAGGACGAAGACGGAAACGAACGCGACGCGGTCTTCGACGGCATAGCGGCGCGGATAATCCAGCACGAATTCGACCATCTGGAGGGCGTTCTCTTCATCGACCATGTAAGCGCGCTTCGCCGCACCATGATAATGTCGAAGGTAAAAAAGGCCCAGCAATGAAAGTCGTCCTGATGGGCACGCCGGACTTCGTGGTTCCTATTTTTGATAGGATTGCCGCCGCGCATGAAATCGTCGCGGTCTTCACGCGCGAACCCAAACCGCAGGGCCGCAAAAACATCATGACTAAAACGCCTGTGCATTTATGGGCGGAATTGAAGAACCTTCCGGTATATGCCGACATCGAAAAAATCCACGAATTGCCGAAGCCGGATTATATGGTCGTCGTCGCATACGGCGTGATACTTAAACAAAACGTCTTGGACGTCGCGCCGTGCGTGAATGTGCATTATAGTCTGCTTCCGAAATACAGGGGCGCGCACCCGGTCGCGGCCGCCATCATGAACGGCGATAAGGAAAGCGGCGTGTGCCTTCAAAAAATGGCCTTGGGCCTGGACACCGGCGCTCTGTTCGCATGCGAAAAATTCGAAATCGGCGAAAACGAAACGACGGAAGAAATCAGAATAAAGGCAAGCGCTATCGCAAGCGACATGCTTATGGAATTTTTATCGAATCCGACCGCCGCGATACCTCAAACAGGCGAAGCCACTTATGCGAAGAAAGAAATCGGCGAGTCTATTATAATAGACTGGAAGAAAAAGCCGCAAGAAATCCACGACCAAGTCCGCGCCATAGGCGGCAGAACGAAAATCAACGGAATCGATGTGCGAATCCTTAAAACCATCCTTGCGGATGGAAAACTTGTTATAGAACTCGTTCAACCCGCGGGGAAAAAACCTATGTCATGGAACGATTTTATGAACGGGCAAAGGGGCAGATGCGAATTCTCATAACTCTTGAATACGACGGAACGAATCTTATCGGCTTCCAGAAGAACGAGCAGGGCGACAGCGTGCAGTCCCTGGTCGAACGCGCGGTCTTCGAATTCTGCGGCGAGAAGTCCGACGTGGTCGGCTGCGGCCGCACCGACGCGGGCGTGCACGCTGAAAAAATGCCCGCGCACTTCGATATGGCGAAGGAAGAGGGCGAAGACACCATCCGCGCGGCGCTTAATTTTTACCTGCGCGAAACGCCGGTTTCGGTTCTTGAAGCGCGCCGCGTGCCGGACGATTTTCACGCGCGTTTTTCAGCGGCGCAAAGACATTACCACTATGACATTTTGAACCGCCGCAGTCCGTCCAAATTGATGGCGGGGCGCGTCTGGTGGGTTCCGCGCGAACTGGATATGGCGCGAATGGTTTCCGAATCGAAAAAATTGCTGGGCCGGCATGACTTCAATTCTTTCAGGTCGACCGAATGCCAGGCCAAATCGCCGATAAAGACTTTGGACGAAATCCGGATAGAAAAGAATGGCGACATTATAAGTTTTTATTTCAGCGCGCGTTCTTTCCTGCACCATCAGGTGCGGAACATGGTCGGCACTTTGGTCGATATAGGTCTTGGCAAACCGCTTGAAATAAATTCGATTTTGGATGCGAAGAACCGCGCTGCGGCGGGCCAAACCGCGCCGGCTTCTGGTCTTTATTTTATTTCCGCGGATTATGCCAAAGGCGGTTGGCCGGCGCGAATTTGACGCGGCCGCCGGGATAAATCGCGAAGGGCGCCGGTTCATTGATAATGCGCGCTTTGCAGTTCGGATAATCGACCCGGTCGTAAGTTATGATGAAATCCGTATTCTCGCAAAGCTGGTCCAGATGTTTCGCAAGACCCGTGAAACGAAGCGCGATTCCGACGCTGAAATTTTTCGTTTTATATATACAGGTGTCGCTTTGCTTCAAGCATTCCATCGAAAATTTCTCGCCCTCGAATCCTTTTCCGAAGGCCTTGCGCATTTTTCTTTCGGGAAATGGTTCCGCGTTGAGGCCCGACCATGATTCGAATACGAACGGGTTTTCCTTCGAGCGCGGCATATTGAATCGAAGATTCCCGCTGTCGGTCATGACGGCGACGACTTCCCTGTCGCGCGATGCGTAAAGAACGGGCTCGGGCTTGGCGAAAATGTATATGACCGCCAACACAATCGGCGCGGCGCCAAGCCATCTCGCGCGGCTCTTCATAAGGATTATGAACGCGCCGCCCAAAGCGACAAGCGCGAGCGCCCAGCCCGGAATGCTTGGGACATAAAGCAGGGCGCTTGGCATTCCGGCGATGAATGAAATTATCTCGTATAGGAATCCATAAACTTTCGCCGCCGTTTCCAGCAGCCAGAAGCTTCCGAACGCGGAAGCGATGGTTCCGAATATGGTGAGCGGTAAAATCACGACGGAAAAAATCGTGAGGCAAAGCAGGTTTCCGATTTCGCCATACAGCGCCACGGCGTGGAAATGGTGCGCGACGAAAGGCATCGTGAATATCGTAGATATGAGCGACGTCGCAAGCACAAGCCAAACCGCGCGCTTTAATTTTTGAACCCGCGTCCGCTTTTCATACTCGCGATTTCCGCCGAAGAAATATATTAGGCCGAAGGCCGCGGCGAAGGACATCTGGAATCCGGCTTCAAGCGCATAATGCGGCCGAAGAATCAGCAGCGCGAACATGCACAAGCATAGGATTCGCAGCGACACCGCGCGCCGCCCGAGTATGGCCGCAAGAAACCCAAGGCTTGCCATGGAAAACGCGCGGATTGTCGCGACGCCCGCGCCCGAAATCATAAGATAGGCGGCCAGACAGACCCATGTCGCGACCGCCGCGAATTTGGCCGAGGAAAAATTCCGCGTAATCGGCGGAAATAATTTGAAAATGAAATTGAATATGAAGAAGAACCATCCGCCCAGCAGCGTCATATGCAGTCCCGAAATCGTGAACACATGCGCCAGACCGGCGGCGCGGATATTGTCGGCCTCAATGCGCGTCATGGCGCGCGAGTGTCCAAGCACCAGCGAATCCGCAAGCATAGTCGCATTGCGCGAAGCGTGCGCCGCTATGTCGGCATGAATCTTGTTTCGTAAATCCTGAAAATAATTTTGGGCGCCGCCGCCCGTTTTGGAAATCACGCGGTGGTTTTCCTGCGCGTATCCCGACGCGCCGATTCCGTTGAAATACGACCATTTGGCGAAATCGAAGGCGCCTGGCGCGTCGGGCGTTCCCGCGCGATACAGCGCGGCGCGCATCGCGACGACATCGCCGACGTCGGGCGCCGAATCTTCGCGCGAAAGCGTTATGCGCATGACCATCGGCGGCGTTTCCTTGTCGGTGGTTGCGCCTTTCAGCCAGACGCGCGCGCGGTCGGAAGTATAGTCGATTTTGGAAACCCGGCCCTGAACCATGATGTCGCGCCAGGGCCGCCGCATGGTTTCCGTGCCCGCCGTCCGCGCCCAGAACGCGGCATGGAAAAATCCGAATAGAACGAATAGCGCCAGCATTATGGCGACATAATTATAAGCCTGGAATTTTCCGCGTAGGATAAAAATTCTGATTATGCACGCCGCGCATAAAATCGCGACAACGCCCGGCCATGCGACAAGCGGCTCCGCTTCCAGCCCGAAATAAAGCGCGGCGCCGAAAGCGAACATGAAAGGCGCGACCAGGGCGAGGTTGGGCGAAATCGATTCGAGAAATCTGCGGACCCTGTCCATTTACAACGGCAGGTTCGAAGTCTTTGCGGCCGCGCGGACGAAAGCCTTGAACAGCGGGTGCGCATTGAAGGGCGACGATTGGAATTCCGGATGGAATTGCCCCGCGATGAAGAATGGATGGCCGGCAAGCTCTATGATTTCGGGTAGCTTGCCGTCGGGCGATTTCCCCGAAACTATCATCCCGTTTTTGTTGAGGATTTCTTCGAACGATAAATCCATTTCATACCTGTGTCGGTGCCGCTCGGAAATCTCGATGAGCCCATAGACTTCGGCCGCCAAAGTGTCGGGCGCTATCACGCACGGATACGCGCCCAGGCGAAGCGTCCCGCCGATGTCGGAATTTTCCGTGCGGATTTCCTTCTTGCCGTCTTTTTCCCATTCGCTCATAAGCGAAATGATGGGCGTGCAGTTCTTGGTGAACTCGGTCGAGTTCGCGTCCTTGATTCCGCAGACGTTCCGCATGAATTCGATAACGGCCAGCTGCATGCCGAGACAAATGCCGAAGTATGGAATCTTGTTCTTGCGCGCGTATCCCGCGGCGAGCATCTTGCCCGGAATGCCGCGCTCTCCGAAACCGCCGGGCACGAGTATGCCGTCCATGGTGCCGAGAGCGTCGGCCAAAGCGTCTTCGTCCATCTTTTCCAAATCCTCGGCGTTGATTTTATGGATTTTGACTTTGATGTTGTTCGCGATTCCGGCGTGGAAAAGCGATTCGAAAAGCGACTTGTAGGAATCGGGCACCGAAAAATATTTTCCGACCACGCCGATATTTACGGACGGCACGTCGGCGGCCAGATAGTCCGAAATGCGTTGAAGCGGCGCCAGGTTCCCGTTGCGCGACGCGTCCATCCCGAAGTGCAGTAAAATCTGCTCGACTATATTCTGTTTTTCATAGGCAAGCGGCACCTTGTATATATTGTCCAAATCGGGCGCTTCGATTATGCTTGCGGGTTTCAGGTTGCAAAACATGGCGAGCTTGCGCTTGTCGTCGTCGCCCATCTCGCGCGCGGTGCGGCAGAGAATCATGTCGGCCTGAATGCCTTTTTCGAGAAGCAGCCGGACGGAAGCCTGCGTCGGCTTGGTCTTGATTTCGTTCGCGGCGGCGATGTAGGGGACGTATGACAAGTGGACGAACATCGCGTTTTCGCGCCCGATGTCGTTCGAGAATTGGCGCAGCGCCTCGATGAACACAAGCTGTTCGATGTCGCCGATTGTGCCGCCCAGCTCGCATATGACGAAGTCGGTGTTGGTTTCCGTGCCGATGTATTCCTTGATTTGGTTGGTGATGTGCGGAATAAGCTGGATTGTCGCGCCGTGATAGTCGCCGCGGCGCTCTTTGTTAAGGACTTCCCAAAAGACCTTGCCGGCGGAAACGGAATCGTTGCGCGAGAGCTGGATTTCAAGGAACCGCTCGTAGTATCCAAGGTCCAGGTCGGTTTCGTATCCGTCGTTGGTTACATAGACTTCGCCGTGTTGAAGCGGGCTCATGGCGCCCGGGTCGATGTTGAGATATGGGTCGAATTTGCGCATATGGACGGAAAAGCCGCGCGATTTAAGCAGCGCGCCGATGGAAGCTGCGGCCACGCCCTTGCCAAGGCTTGAAACGACGCCGCCGGTTACGAATATGTATTTTCTTTGCATGTGAATTACCCCTTTCACCCGTCATACTGGCGAAGGCCAGTATCCAGTGATAACTAAAATCCTTTTCCATGAAAATCTAGCAAAAATTCCCAGGCCCGCGCAATAAGAAAATCGAACCCGCCGGCCCGCGGTTAAGCGTGCGGGGCGGGTTCCCCGGTCGTCGTGTTTTCCCGGACCCTTCAATTGTCGTCCCCGGCTTGACCGGGGACCTCGCCCAAAGGGCCCGAGAAGGCGATATGTCCAGCCTTGTGTTTTTCAGGCCTCTGCGGCGCTTGCCGCGTCCCCCGGGTCGGCGAAACTTTTTCCCTGAAATTTGCAAGTATCGAAAGCGACGGCGAACGCGCCCCGTTCATTCGGGTTGTCGTCCACGTTGTTCGCGACGTTGTTGGCCGCGTTCTGCCCGCGTTTAGCCGCGGACTCGTAGTCGTTGTAGAACACGGACGAGGAACAACGCCCAATCGCAGTTTCGACATACCGCCTGCGTTCATATATTAGGAATAATGTCTTGATGTTTCAACAGGATGGTTTTCCTGTGATTCGTCGGGACGTGCCCAACCCAACTCGTCACCCCGGCACAGGCCGGGGTCCATTGCGCGGAAACTATCGCGCGAAGCGCGATTCATTTTTATTTAAGGCCTTTGGCTGCGCAGCAAGTTTTCGCCGCGTCCTGCCATGTGGTGAATCCGCGGCCTGGATTCCGAACATCGGACCAAGGCTGCCATCCGTTGCAATTCTTGCCGCCGCCGCTTGTCTTCTGGCATTTGGCATAGCGCCTGACGCTGCAAGTCTGGCTTGAAACCTGGCCGGACGCGGTCGTGCATTTGACAAGCACGTTCTGGTTTTTCCCCTCGCCGGAGCCCAGCGTCCGCTGCGTTTCCAGTTGCCACGCATAGGCGCCGCCCGAAACGGAGCAAACAAAAACGGAGAACATTAATATTTTTTTCATCATTTTTTCCACCCCGTCATGCTGACGAAGGTCAGCATCTCAATTTGTATATATCATTTTAACATAAAAGCGTCAAGCCGCGCAATATAATTGTCATACCGCGGTTTAACCGCGGTATCCCGGCATTATTCGTTCTCTTGAACGCTGATTGCCTTTTTAAGCTGGCCAAGCAAATCCGCGCCGGCGGCGCCGAACATCGGAAGATAATTCTCGTATTGAAGCATATCCGCCTGAATCTCGGCGCGCATGCGTTCCGACGGCGTTTCGGACAATAGGCGCCCGGCCTTGAACCAAAGCCCGGTCGCGGTGTCCAGTTTCAAAACTACGTCCCAAGCGGCCGATAGTTCGGAAGAATTCGAAAGCGCCGCGGCAATCCCGTCGCGCCAGTTTTCGCCAAGGGATTTCACGAAGGGCAGGGACTTTATGCGCTCCAAATTTTCGGCGGCGGGAACGAATCCGTGAAGCTCGCGCGCAAGCTGCGACATCTCGCGCTCGGCGAGGCGCGCCGCGCCGCCTCCGGTTTGGACCTCCATCATTCCGTTGTAGGGCAGCAGGTCCGGGTCGATTGCGTCGCTTGCGGTCTTTCCCGCGCGAAGGTTCTTGATGTGCTGGGAAAGTTTTTTTCCGGTGGAAAGTTTTTCCAGTTCGGCCAGAACTTCCGGCGCGCCTTCTTTAAGGAATACGGGATTGAGCGTCGCCCATTTTCCGACGACGACGTGATACTGGCGGTAAAGGTTCAGCAGCCGCTGCGCGGCCACATTCGGTCTTGCGTCTTTCATAATTCTCTCTCTCCAATTTGTCATTCCCGCGTCGGCGGGAATCCCAAATCGTATATATCCATTGTCATCCCCGGCGAAGACCGGGGACCTCATCCTTACTCAATGATAATCTGAATAATCTTATGCAGCTTTCCCTTGCTGTTCGGACCGATGGCGATTTTTTCGTCCGGATTGAACAGGCGGCCGGTAAGCTTGCCGTCGTCGGGATTCTCGCGCACGGAAACGATTTGTGCGGCGGCCTTGTCGCCTTCCTTTATGTCCGCGAAATTCTTCGGCAATAACAGCGCCAGGTCGCCCGACTGCACCGCGGCGTCCGGATTGACAAGCGCGTAGGAACGCGGCGGCAGGACGTTGCCCATGCGGCGCGAATTCGGAATGACGGCATAGATTTCGTTCTGGCCTTCCAGTGCGGCGGGCGCGATAATCATTTTCTCGTCGGACTTTTTGAATGCGATTCCATCGGCGCTTGGCACGCCGAAAATCGGAATCATGCGGTTGCGTGTAAGCTCGTACATCTTGGCGCCATATAGCACGCCGGCGACGTTTATGCCGCCGAAGTTTCCGCCGGACATGGTTATGGATTTGGGCGCGTCGTTGGTTGCGTCCTTGGCTTTTTTCAGCTTGCCGTTTTCATGGAGCTGATAGATTTCCTTTATCAAGGTCTCGGGGCTGCGGCCGGTCATGGCGGCAAGATTGGCGATTTCGTCTTCATAAACGTCGCGCTGCCCGACTTCGATATGGTGATAGACGGAAAGGGTCATCTTGGCGTCTTTGGCGGCCTGAACTATTGTTTTGCCGATGGCCTTTCGGATGTGGCGCAAGCCCGCGCCGAAGATTTTAAGGCCGGAATTTTCGTTTTCCTTGAAGCGGCGCGACATTTCGGTCTGCCAGTGCTTTATGGCGTCGTTGTCGTTTTCTTTTATGAAAAGGTCGGATACCTTGCAGTTCAAAACATCGCAAAGTTTCAGCATGATTTTCTG
>JAIRRC010000045.1 GCA_031256175.1 Rickettsiales bacterium | reverse complement strand
CTTCACCAACCAAATCTTCATCAACCAGGCGTTCGGTATGTCCACCGGAACTTTGGGCTGCAAGCAGGGCGCCAAGATAGACCGCCGCCAGATGTTCGCCTATGTTCACACGAACTATGAAGCCTTCGCCTTCGAAGCCGCAAGCGGCGAAAAGGGCGAGGCCATGATTGCCGCCGCCGCAATCATGAACATGGACGCCGACAAGTTCGCCGCGCTTATGCGCGACAATTTCGACGCCATCTTCGGAAACAAGGCCGACGCTTCGGAAGCGACCAATGCGATTTACGCGGTTGTCGCGATGAATGCGTAATAATAAAGGTGGGGATTTGACCCCCCACCAAAATTTTCTTTGAAAATTTTGACTCCCCCGCATGGGGGGAGTTATTTTTTTTAATTATTAGCGTTGGGTCAGGTATTTCCTGAGGCAGCCAAGCTCCCACCAGGCGGCAAGGCCCGGCATAAGGAACAGCACTACACCCGCGATTTTCCACGCGCCGAACATCCACATCATATAATTGTTCGTTTCGCGCGCGCTGAAATCCGCGAAGAACTTCATAGCCCATTCGAGCAGGCCCGTCAGCGAAATAAGCCACACCGCGAAGACCGCGATATAGTTTATCAGGAACGCCTTCAAGTAGAAGTTGCGCTTGTTGTGCATTTTGAACACCATGTGTTCCAGTTTGTCCTTCGGCATATTCATCATAATCAGCTCCTTTTGTTAGCTGAATAATTTTATCAAAATCGCGCCAGGTTTCTTATGGGTAAGAATTCTTATTAGAACTCATACCGGATGCCCAGTTTCCAAAGATTGATTCCATTGACGACCACGCCGTTTATCGCGCCGATGCCAGGCACCGCGATTTTATAATCCGGGTCGCGGTACCAGTTGCGCTCATACTGGAAATCCAGCGACAAGCCCCGATACAATTTCGCCGACACGCCCAGAACGCCGGAAAAATCATAGGCCGCCAAGTCGCCGTCCCTTATATCAAAGCCGTAAATTCCGGCGCCTATATACGGCGTCCATATCGTGCAGTTTTTGAAATCATACAATCCGCGCACGGATTCGACGCCCAAGGCCGCGTTCAGTCCGTTCGAGTCCGACTGCCTGTTCCTGAGGCCCAAGCGCAAAAAATCCGCTTCGGCGCGCAGGCCGTTTTCGAAGGCGTATCCGACGCTTCCCTTGAACGCGATATTGTCCAGGAAATCGATTTCGGTTTTTAGATTCATCCATTGGCCGGTTATGTCGGGCTTGAAATCGCGGCGCGTGTCGGTAAGCGCCGAAAACCATCCCGTCATATAAAAGTCCGCGCGCGCGGTTCCGGCAACCGTAATCGCGGCCGCGGCCAAGAATATTTTCTTCATCCTGTCTCCTTTTTTTATCAAGCATTATGGCGCCCGCGCGCCGATGCGGCAACCGGCTTGAATTCTTATCCGGCGCGGTGTATAATGTAGCCATGAAAGATAAAAACATAGCATTGATTGCGGGCGCGCTGCGCCTTCCGTTCTTGGTCAGGGACAGCCTGCGCGCGCAGGGATACAAGGTGTTCATCGTAGGCCTTAGAAATTACGCCGACCCGAAACTGGGCGCCGACATGGTGGTGCGCCTCGGCGCCGGCGGCGCGATTTACAAGGAACTTAAACGCCGCAATATAAAACAGATGGTTCTTGTCGGCGCGCTTGGGCATCCGAAATTTTCCGACATACGGCCCGACCTTTGGACTTTTCGCATGGCTGCGCGCGTGCTTGCGGCCGACAAGGGATACGACAGCATGCTGACCATTCTTATTAGGGAAATCGAGAAGAAGGGAATCAAGGTCGTCGCCGCCCAGGACCTTTGCCCGGACCTTGTTTTCAAGCCCGGAATCCAGACGAAGGCCAAGCCCGGCAAGCAGGACGCGCGCGACATCAAGCGCGCAACGGAAGTTTCGAAAATCATCGGCGCGGCCGACATCGGCCATTCCGTCGTCGTCGACAAGATGGTTTTGGGCGTCGAGGGCGCCGACGGAACCGCCGCGCTGTTGGAGCGAGTCATTAAAATAAAACAACAACAGGGCGGAAAAAAATCCGGCGTTTTCGCCAAGATGACCAAGCCCGGCCAAAGCCTTAAAATAGAGCTGCCCGCGATAGGAACCGACACGATTCGAAACGTCGCGGCCGCGGGTCTTGACGGAATCGTCGTGAACGCCGGGACATGCCTTATCATAGACCGCGAGGAAGTCGTCGCGCTTGCCGACAAGCATAAAATTTTCATAAATGCAGTCTGATTCCTTCGCGGTTTTCATGTTCGTTTTCGGAATCCTTACGATAATATTCGGATTCATCTATATAATTTTCGCGGGCTGGTGGATGGCGGAATTCTTCATCGGAAAGCTGCTTAGCCCCGGCGCCGCGCCCCAGGTCCCGAGCGGCCGCAAACTGCGCGAAGCCGTGGTCGCCGAAATAAACGAAAATTTCCCCGACGCGAAAACCATCATCGACATCGGAAGCTGCTATGGCGGTTTGGCGCGGAAAATCGCGAAGGCGCGGCCGGGCGCGAAGGTCGTCGCGGTCGAGAGGATGCTTCTGGCGGCGCTTATCTCCAAATCGGCCGACAGGATTCTTCGCAGCGAATCCAAAACATTATGGGCGGACGCGTTCGGCTATATGGAAAAATCCGAAGGCTTCGACGTCGGCGTCGCGTATCTTCTGACGCCGATGATGCCGCGCCTGGAAAAATTGCGGCATAAGTTCAAGACTCTTATAGTTCTGGATTTTCCATTGCCGAACACCAAGCCGTCGCGGGAAGTGGAACTTCACCGCGACGTCCTTGGCCAGCACTGGCTTTATATATACGAATAATCCTATCGGTTGAGCGCGTTTTTGAATTTCGCTACGGCGCGTTCGATTCCGCCGAATGAGCCGTGGTTCGCGACGACTATCTTTTCGTAGGCATCAATGAATCCGAGCGCGTCTTTTTCGCCGAAGTGCGCCAATTGCCCGGTTTCGATTATATAATCGACCATCTCCTCGCACCGGCTGTCAAGCGCCAGGCCCGCGATGGAATAATTCGCCGCGACGTTCCGAAGATTGTATGAAACCGACATGATGTTTTTGAACTTCGCGACCGCGCCGGCGCCGATTTTTTCATGAACGACGTCGGCCAGCTTGTCGGTAAGATGCGATTTTCCGCCGCGGAATTCGATTGAGTATTTGGAATCGATGGATTCTTTCTGGACCATCTTGTAAATCGCCTCGTTGTCGCCGGCGGCCGGAAGGTTCGTCGCAAGCCAGTCTTTCGCGGCGCCCGCGAAAAGCATATCGCCGTATTTATCAAGGTTGCGGAACGATTGAATCGGAAAAATCTGCAAGCCGTCCAATATCAGCATCGTCTTCTGAATCAGATGTTCCATAACTTCGAAAATCTCGGGCACTACGTGGCGCTGGATTTGGAACGAGTTCGAAATGTCGCGCTCGCGCCATGTCCCGGTCGCGTTCATAAGTTCGGCGAACAGCGCCTTCATCGCGCGGGCGGCGCCGGTTATGTTTTCTATATTTATCGGATTCTGCTTGAATGTCATGACCGAGCTGCCAGTCTGCTTTTTAGCGAAGCCTTCCTTGACTTCGGCCTCGGCGCCGGACAACAGGCGCATGTTCTGCGCCCAATTTTCCAGCTTGCACGCGATGGTGAGCATCGGCGCGAAGAACGGAAGCAGGTCTTCGATTGGCAGAATCTGCGTCGCGACGCGCGAAACCTTTTGTCCCAGTTCCGCGGCGACTTTGTTTTCGAAAGACGGGGTCAGCGCGCCGCTATGGATTCCGACGGCGCCTTTGATTTTGCATTGGTTGATTTCTTCTATTTCGTCGGCAAGTTTTCCGTTCTGCTGGTCGATTCCGACCGCAATGTCAAGGAAGCGCTTGCCGATTGTGATAGGCTCGGCGACCTGGTTGTGCGTGTAGCCAAGGCACGGCGCGAATTTGAACAATTCCGCCTTGGCTTCGAAAGCGTCTTTCAGCTTGTCCAATCCGGCGAGTATTTTTCTGCCCGCGGCGTGAAGCATCAGCGATGTCGCAGTGTCTTCCGTGTCGTATGAAGTTATCCCCTGATGGATAAGGCGGCCCAGGTTCATGCCGGGTTTAAGCGCGTCGACCTGTTCGGCCATCGCGCGTATCGCCGCGACCAAATCGTGCTTGGTTTCTTTTTCGATTTCTTCCTTGCGCGCGACGTTCACGTCCCCGATTACCGCAAGCGCGTTCAGGCATTCCAGAAATTCCTTGTTGCCGGTCGTTTCGTATTTGGCTTTCAGAACCGCAAGCTCTACATCGCGCCAGGCGTTTAGAATATTCTGGTCGGAAAATTCGGGGGTCATGGAATTCTTGTAGCGGGAGTTAAGCGACATAATAAACGCCTTTTTATTTCGGCTCTCTCTGAATCTCCCAATTCAGGCTTAATTATACATGGCGCGTGTGAAAAGTCAACATCCAATTACGGCTTTCAGGCGGCGGACGCCGGCGCCCGAGCTTTCTTCCTTTTGGATTTTGAAGGACACAAGTTCGCGCGTGTTGCCAGCATGCGGGCCGCCGCATATTTCCTTGGAATAATCGCCGAAAGTATAGACCCGCACCACATCGCCGTATTTGCTGTCGAACAGGCCGATGGCCCCGGACGCTTTCGCTTCGGCGGGCGACATTTCTTCCAGCGTCGCGTCGACTTCGGCCGCGATGGCTTCGTTCACTATCTTTTCCACCGCAAGTATTTCTTCCGGCGTCATTTTGCGGTCCAATGAAAAGTCGAAACGCAGCCTTTCAGGCGTGATGTTGCTGCCTTTGCAGACGGCGCCGTCGCCGACGACTTTCCTAAGCGCCGCGTGAAGCAGGTGCGCCGCGGTGTGGAGCCGCGTTTCCATTTCGCCGGTGCCGGACAGGCCGCCTTTGAAGACTTGGGTGCTGCGCGAACGCTCTTTCTGTTCCGCCATCGCCGTTTCGAATCCCGGAAGGTCGACTTCGATTCCCCGCTCGCGCAGAATCTGCTGAGTCATGTCGAGAGGAAAGCCGTAGGTGTCATACATTTTGAACGCGGTTGCGCCCGGCATGGTTTTGCCAGTCAGCGCGCCGATTTCTTTTTCCAGCAATTTCATTCCCTGGACCAGCATGTCGGCGAAGGAGTTTTCCTCGCGTTCCATCGTTTCGACGACGCGCGATTGTTCGCGCGCCAATTCCGGATACGCTTCGCCCATCTGCTGAACCAGCGCCGGATAGAGTTTCGACAGAAGCGCGCCTTTGTGCCCGAGCGCATGCCCCTGGCGCATCGCGCGGCGGAGTATGCGGCGGATGACATATCCGCGTTCCACGTTCGAAGGCACGACGCCGTCGGCGATGGCGAAGCCGACCGCGCGAAGGTGGTCCGCTATGATTTTGAACTGCGGAATATTTTCGCGGGTCTGTTCGACGCCGGTCAAATCCGAAACGGCGTTTTTCAAATTCACGAACAGGTCGGTGTCGTAATTGTCGCGCACGCCCTGCATCATCGCCGCCCAGCGTTCAAGCCCGCCGCCCGTGTCGACATTCTGTTTCGGCAGCGGCGCAAGTTCGCCGCCCGCCGCGCGGTCGAACTGCATGAAGACATTGTTCCAGATTTCGATATAGCGGCCCGCGTCTTCGTCCGGCGAACCCGGAAGCCCGCCCGGCACGTCCGCGCCGTGGTCGTAAAAGATTTCTGTGCAAGGCCCGCAGGGACCGGTGTCGCCCATCGCCCACCAGTTGTCTTTATCAAGGCGGATGGCGTCCTTGCCCGTGATTTTTTTCCATATCTTCGTCGCTTCGTCGTCCGAGATATGGGTCGTGACAACCAATCGAGCCGGGTCGATTTCGAGTTCGCGCGTAAGTAAATTCCAAGACAATTCGATTGCGCCTTCCTTGAAATAATCGCCGAAGGACCAATTGCCCAGCATTTCGAAAAACGTATGGTGGCGGCTGTCGAAGCCCACGTCCTCCAGGTCGTTGTGCTTGCCGCCCGCCCTCAGGCATTTCTGGGAATCGGCCACGCGCGGGGCGGGCGCGGATTCGCCGCCGGTCAGGATTTTCTTGAACGGCACCACGCCCGCGACTACGAACAGAAGACTCGGGTCGTCGGGAATCAAGGACGCGCTCGGGACGATTTCGTGCCCGTTCCTTTTCATATAGTCTAAAAACGTTTTTCTGATTTCATTGAATTTCATGGCTTCTTCCTTATTGGCGTATATTATATAAGTATAGATTGAAAAGTCAATCCCGCGGTCTTATACTGCCGATATGGAAAAGAAGTCTTTCATCATTTCGGGGCCGACGGCGAGCAGCAAGTCCGATTTCGCGCATGAATTGGCGCTTCGCGTCGGCGGCACGATTATAAACGCGGATTCGGTGCAGATATATAAAGGCATCGAAATTTTGAGCGCCGCGCCGAAACCGGCGGGCGATGTTCCTTATAAACTCTATTCGATTGTCGAACCCGGCGAAAAAATGTCCGCTGGAATTTATGCGGGACTCGCGGCGGCGGAATACGACGCGGCGGCCGTCCCGGTTTTCGTCGGCGGCACCGGATTCTATCTTGGCGCCTTGACGAAGGGGCTTTCGGAATTGCCGGACGCGCCGCGCGTCCCGGCGGATTATGAAGCTCTTGAAAAATGCGACCCGGAAACGGCCGCGCGGCTTCATCCGAACGATACGCAGCGCATAAGCCGCGCACTCGGCGTTTTCATGGCGACTGGAAAGCCGCTGTCTTCGTTCCAGGCCGCGCCGCGCAAACCCGCGCTGCCCGGCGCGCCTTTTCGTATCGCCATCATGCCGCCGCGTTCCGCGTTGCTGCGCCGCGCTGAACAGCGTCGCGAATTCATGCTGAATAACGGCGCCGTAGACGAAGTCGAAAAATTCATGGACATGGACATAAAAGCGAATGGATTTTTTGAAATAAAGCAATGGCTGCTTGGGAAAATTTCGAAGGATGAAATGCTGCGCCTTTGGGCGCTCGAAGACGCGCAATATATAAAGCGCCAGGAAACGTGGCTTCGCCACCAGTTCGAAGCGGACATGACAATCGACCATGTGCCGGACGAAAAGGATTTGGAAAATGTTCTTGGCAAATGACATCGTCCGCGTTCTTCTTCCAATCGCCGCGGGCGGCGGTTTCGACTATCGCTTGACCCAATCGGCGCCGCTCGGCGCGTTCGCGCTCGTCCCGGTGCTTAACAAAAAAATGACCGGCGTCATAGTCGGCAAGGGCGACGCCGGTTTGGACGCCAAGAAAATAAAAAATGTCGAAAAGATTTTCGACGCGCCCGGTCTTGCCGCCGTCGATATCGATTGGATTATGAAAATTTCCGACTGGACCATGATGAATCCCGGCGCGGTGCTTCGCCTTATCCTGAACGTCGACATCGAAGAGCCGAAGCGCAAGACCAAGCCGCTGACCGTTCCCATATATAAGGACACGAAAAATATAATTTTGACGGACGACCAGCGGGCCGCCGCGAACGCTATCGCTGCGAACGATAAATTCAAAGTGCACCTGCTGGACGGCATAACCGGCAGCGGAAAGACCCAGGTTTATTTCGACATGGCCATGCGCGCCTACGACGCGGGCCGGGCGGTTCTTATAATGATGCCGGAAATCGCCCTGACGGCGCAGTTCATAAAAAAGTTCGAAAATAAATTCGGCGCCGCGCCCTTCGTCTGGCATTCGAACCAGACGCCCGGAATGCGCCGCAAAATCTGGCGCGGCGTCAACGCGGGCGAGATAAAAATCATCATCGGAACGCGTTCCGCGCTTTTTCTGCCTTGGAAAAATCTTGGGCTTGTCGTCGTGGACGAAGAGCACGACGGCAGCTACAAGCAGGAAGACCAGGGCAGCTATCATGCGCGCGACATGGCGGTTCTGCGCGCGAAAATGCTGGACATTCCGATTGTGCTGGCAAGCGCGACGCCGTCGGTCGAGACGCTTCGCAACGTAAGCGATGGGAAATATTCCGCGTCTGTCCTGCCGTCGCGCTTCGGCGGCGCCGCTTTGCCAAGCGTCGAAATAATCGACATGAAAACAATGAAAAAAGAAAGGAATAAATTTCTTTCGCCCGCGCTCGTTCAGGAAATTTCGCAAACTATAAAATCGAACCAGCAGGTCATGCTGTTCCTTAACCGGCGCGGATTTTCGCCGAACGTCTTCTGCGAGTCGTGCGGGAAGCCGATAGAATGCCCGGATTGCTCGGTCGGCATGACGTATCACCAGCGTTTCAAAAAAATGCTGTGCCATTATTGCGGGCGGCGCGCGCCGGTTCCGCTGGCTTGTCCCGCATGCGGCGCGGCCGGGATGCAGATGGACGGCGCAGGCGTCGAAAAGATAGAGGCCGAACTCCGCGAATATTTCCCGGCCGCGCGGATGGAAATCCTGTCGTCCGACACCGCCGAAGACTTGGCTGGAATCATCGGCAGAATCGAAAACCATGAAACGGACATAATAATCGGCACGCAAATTTTGGCGAAGGGCCACCATTTTCCGAACATAACTTTGGTGGGTGTGGTGGACGCGGACGCGGGGCTTTACAGCAATGATTTCCGCGCGGCGGAAAAGACTTTCCAAATGCTGTTCCAGGTTTCGGGCCGCGCGGGCCGCGGCGAAATTCCCGGAAAGGTCGTGCTGCAAACCTACAATCCCGAAAATCCCGTTCTGGCCGCGATAAAAAACAACCGGCGCGGCGATGTCGTCGAAGCGGAACTAAAAAACCGGCGCGCGGCGGAAATGCCGCCCTTCGGCCAACTTATAGCGGTCATAGTGGAATCGGACAACGAAACGAAATTGAACAAATATTGCGAAGCTTTGCGCGCGGCGGCGCCCCTAATCGTCGGCGCGAAAATCGCCGGGCCGGTGCCCGCCCAAATGTATCAGGTGCGGAACTGGTTCCGCATGCGTTTCTTAATCCACGGCCGCGAAAAAGATTTGTTGCAGCCCATCGTCAAGAAATGGATTGAAAGCGTCAAAGCGCCGTCGAACACCCGCGCGAAACTGGATGTGAACCCCCAGACTTTTTTGTGATAAGTGTTATAGGTTGCTTTCCAAATCAGACCTGGTATAATAGTTTCATTCAATGGGGGAAATCGAGGCGCGTTATAGGTTGCTTTCCAAATCAGACCTGGTATAATAACCATAATGGCGAATCTAAATAATTGGATGTTATAGGTTGCTTTCCAAATCAGACCTGGTATAATTGGGACCAGATATGTAGAAATATTGAAAGCGTTATAGGTTGCTTTCCAAATCAGACCTGGTATAATTTATGTTCGAGTATTTCATTTTGCACCTTTGTTATAGGTTGCTTTCCAAATCAGACCTGGTATAATGGACACAAAAAACTGAATATTCAGTGCCAAGTTATAGGTTGCTTTCCAAATCAGACCTGGTATAATCGGTCATAACGCACTGCGGTTCGCAGAAGAGTTATAGGTTGCTTTCCAAATCAGACCTGGTATAATCTGGAAACCAGACACTTATTACTCAGGAGTGTTATAGGTTGCTTTCCAAATCAGACCTGGTATAATTTGGTCCGCTAAGTCTATCTTGTATCGTGTGTTATAGGTTGCTTTCCAAATCAGACCTGGTATAATCAAAAACCAGACGACCCCACTATCATGCAAGTTATAGGTTGCTTTCCAAATCAGACCTGGTATAATATTATGACATAATTATTATGTTCAGTCAAGGTTATAGGTTGCTTTCCAAATCAGACCTGGTATAATTACGGAGGAGTAGGAGGTAGTCTTGACACTGTTATAGGTTGCTTTCCAAATCAGACCTGGTATAATACACTTCTCGATAACAGGCAATACGATGTTGTTATAGGTTGCTTTCCAAATCAGACCTGGTATAATGTTTGAAGACCACGGCGACTGGTATATAGTGTTATAGGTTGCTTTCCAAATCTGACCTGGTATAATGGTGAATATTATGGAATCGTCCTTATACGTGTTATAGGTTGCTTTCCAAATCAGACCTGGTATAATTGTTCAAAATCAAAAACCTTGAATCCCGCAGTTATAGGTTGCTTTCCAAATCAGACCTGGTATAATCCGCCTTGCAGTCTGAGCTTGTATGAAGTTGTTATAGGTTGCTTTCCAAATCAGACCTGGTATAATCTGCGCCCGAATCTTGCCTGCGTCGGTCATGTTATAGGTTGCTTTCCAAATCAGACCTGGTATAATACCCGTGAAATAACCCGCTGATTACAGCGGGTTATTTCACGGGATTTATTATTAAAAATCAGCAAAAACCAGCTGTTTCGCACCTATTTTTTCCTGTTTTCTCGATTCGCCGATTAATATGTCCATATCGGCAAATTGCTTTTCCGTTATGGTCATAAGCCTAATACTTCCAGCCGGTGGAATCAAGCATTTTAGTCTTTGCGCGTGTTTTTCAACCTGCGCCAGGCCTTTGCAAATTCGCGAATAAACCGACCACTGCATCATATAATAGCCTTCATTCAGCAGGTCGTTCCTAAATTTCGTCGCGTGATGGCGGTCTTGCTTGCTTTTTGTTGGCAAGTCGAAAAATACTATCATTCTCATAAATCTTTCCCTTGTTGCGGCCATTATTCTTCATTCGCTTGAATTGTCGGTCGCTTTTCAAGTGTTGGTAATTTCAGTAAGGACGAGTCTTTTTCACGGACCGCCTTTGCCAAGGATTCTGCCGACATTTCGCATGCTTTTAATATTGATATTTCCTCCGAACCCATATTGCAATTATGAATCAATATAGAAACAAGCTTGTTTTTTAGTTGCGGCGTCAATTCGGTTCGGCCTTCAAAGTCCGTGCTTGCGACAATAAAATCCAAGAATGGACGAAATGGTTCAATCAAGTCATCCACAAGATTAAATTGGTTCAATTTATTGTCATGGTGAATCCCGAAGCAAGGCACGAGCCCGGTTCCAACGATATTCCTTGCCACGCAGCCCCGCAAAATCGCATAGCCATAATTCAGGGATTTATTGATGATGCTTGCATCGTCATTTCGCGTGAAATTTTCGAACAAAGATTTCCAGTAAAGCGCGGCGGCGTATCCTTCGCGGTTGTCGGTGTCGCCGCTTTGGACGCGTTTTGCTATTTCCTGTAATTCGCTGCTATTGTTTTTGCCCAGCAGTTTCAACAACGATGCTTGGTTCATTATCTTTTGCTGGACGATGGATTGCCATAGACGTTTTTTCAATGGCTCGGTGGCAGCTATTTGCAAATGGGCGATTTCGGCATATCTCGAATGTTCGTGAAACGGAAAAAATGCGCCGGCTGGCTGATGTGTTTGGTCGCATGCGAACAGGACTACACCATTCGCCGCAAGTTCGGAAAGCAGGCTACCGGTGAGTTGGGCGAAACCGGTTTCCAATATTACGACTGACAAGTCTTCTATCGGGAAGGTCGTTTTATTGTCATCAGATTCATATAAAAGTTGTTTGTTTTTTACGGAAAGCTTACAAGGTTTCGTCAGTTGGAGGATGCGCCAGCCCATTTTTATTCCTTTTGGGTTGCTTCCTTCCTTTCTTCGATTTTATATTACAGACTTTTTCCCGTTTTTCAAGGTTTTTCGTTTCCCTCATATTCCCCAATATATCGACGGTGCATTTTGCAAGTTCGGTAATCGTGTTCGAGGTTATGCCTTTTTTTACATCAAAGGTGGCATAATCATTACTAAGTTTGTATTTTTCGCCCTTGCCATTTTTGTCTCGTTTTATCCCGGCGGCAACACGATAGATTTTACCATCGCTGCCGTCTATCAGTATTTCATGCGTTTCCGCGTCGTAGCCGGAAATTTTTCCGTGCATATCATTCCCGTCGTTGTTTTTTATCATAATGGACATACTCTTTTCAAAAAGAGATACATCTTTTGGCAAGGACTTCGAGCCGTCCTGAGATTCAATTATAAATTTCAGCTGGTTGGGCACATGGTCTATTTGTGTTATATATCCTTCGTGCGTTTTCCCGTCTTTCGTTTTTATTTTTACATAATCGTCCTTATGCAGGGTCATCACGAAGTCTTTCGGGTCCGCGGCTTTCGGATTCCCTTCCTTGTCATGTTCGCATGGATAATAAATATCGGGTTTCTCTTTTATGGTGTCGCACACGAACACCGGGACACTGACGAATTTGCCCTTCTGTTTGAATATGTCGCACCGGAACATATCTCCGCGGTCCGTGCGGCCCTGGCGAATTTCCAATCCGTTCGGCTTGTCTTTTTGTTTGTTCAGCGTGGCATTATGAGCTGCGCCGGTCGCCCTTTTGCGCGGCGGGCGGGATACGAAAACATTCGACAGCTTGCCTATGATTTCATTGCGGAAATTTTTCCACGGTTCCTTGAACGCCGTTTTGTGCGAGTCGGCCCATACGGAAGCCTTGCCCATTTTCCCGGACCAAGTTTGCAAGAACTGGACCATGCCCTGGGTGGCGCACGCGATAACAACAGCGTCCTGCGCATGGTGCTTGTTGTCTTCGCCGCGGTTCTTATCCAATCCCCATTGGTGCCGCATGTATGCGGTCAGCGAACCGTTGCGGACTTGGACGGGAATGTCGTTTTTAGTTCCGTCCTTTAGATATTTCACGACGAAATTGGCTATCGTGGCGCTGTCGCACGCGTTTCTGCGGGCGAATTCGTTTTTATCTATATCATATAAATTCGAGAGGGTTGTATTAAACAGATTCCTCTTTTTCGACGGGTTCTTAATAATCATTTTCACACGATTGACGAATTTATCCCATTCGCCATTCGGTTCAAGCCATTCGTATGGGGTTTGGTCCATTTTGTTTTGATTGCATGTTTTATGAACCAAGACCTTATTATTGAACGAATTATCAAGAGACCGAGAATAGGGCAGGATATGGTCGATTTCGCATGCGTCGAAGCCGTCGATACTCAAGCCGTTACCGCAATAGGGACATTTGGCGTCCTGCGTTTTATACAGGCGATATTTCAAAACATTCCTTTCGCCGGCCTGGGCAATCGCGTCCGCTCGCTCCTGTTCATTCCTGCGGTTCTTGAATATTTCCTCTTTCCGTTCCTGGGCACTTTTCTTCAATTCACGCATGACCTCGATATTTATTTGCCCGGGTTTCCCATGCGCGCGGACCATGGCGTTATAGACCTTGCGGAATTGCGAGATGGTGCGCTTGACGGCGGGACTGGTCACGCGGCTGCCAAGCTTCCCAAAGTCTATGCGTTTCAGAAAATCATCGCCGCATTTGTCGTTTTCGTCGATAAAAGAATCGCCCATGTCGCGCGGGTCATACTCGACTTTTTCGCAAGCCTTATCGTAAGTCATGCCTTGCTGCATATATGGAACCACATTATATAAGGCTTTCAGCGACAATTTTATAAATGCCGCCGATGACATCTGCTTGATTCCGTCGCGCCATTCCTTCGGAATGTCTTGATTGGCGGGAGATTGCAGGGCTTCAAGTATAGAGGCTTCGGTTTTTTTCGTGGCGACAATCGTCATTATGCGGTCAAGTATTTCGAAATTCGAGAAATCCGCGTCGGCGGGCATGGCCTTTTTTAATTTATGCCAACCTTTCATTTCATAAAATTTCGCGTCCTCGGGGTTTATGTCTTCTTGCTTTTCCTCGCCGTCTTTGCCCTTCTTTTTCTTCTTGCCATCGTAATCCAGTCCTATAAAGCGGGCTTCGTCCGAGAGTTTCAGCAGTTTTCGGACACCTTTGAAATCAAGCTTTTGCGAATCATAAAGTTTCGCCAGGATTTTTTCACCCTCTTCCTTGCTGAATCCTCTGGTTTTCGCGCCATCCATTATATTTTGGTTTATGATTCTGCCGAGGGCGACGAACAGTTCCGCCGTCGGTGATTCTTTCGGTGCGCATGGTTCGCCCTTTTCATGCTTACAAAAGCCGACCATGCTTTCGATTGATTTCGCCAACGGCGAAGAGGATTCGTTGAATTTTCTTTGACGGAATGCGATTGCTTCCCAAGCGTTAAAAATTTCGTCCGTCAAAACTTTATTGCTGAATTTTTTTTGGGTTTCGAAAATCATGCGCGCCTCGTTCCTTATAGCCGAACGCGGGATTGAATTGGTATAGAAAGACACGATTTCTTTTTTAGGTTCGCCTTTCTTAGTCAGTTTGGTTATTTCCTTTTTGCCGTTTCTGATTCTTGTCAGCGGTTTATATAGGCTTTGAGCCAGAGTTTTCCCGGCGGGCAACGATTTCATGTTTTCCGCAATTGCAGCGGTTGCCTTTGCGTTTTCTTCCTCTTCCTTGGAATGTTCCCTTTCCTCGTCTTTGTTTTTTTCTTTTATGCATATAGGATATGTTTCGTCGTCGTATCCGCGGTGTTTGGCGAGATGATATAAGATTCGGCCTGTTTCCCGTTCGGTGAGTTTTCGTTCAAACGCATGCTTCGTCCGAAGCTCCCATACATCTATATCCGTATTATCTAGAGTCATCGGCTGATAAAAATCATTCGATTTAAGGCGTTCCGGCATGTCGGAAATGTCGATGATGTTATTATCCCGCAGGAGTTTGCGAATATTTTTCATGCGCAAGGCCTTGTGGCGAAGCGCACGGCGGGCATTGCGGGCTATGCGCCGGTCCGCCGCGGGCTGGCCTTCTTGGAAACATCTGACGCCGCATGCAACGATATTTCCATTGGCAGCCGGGCCGTTTTCCGGATTGTCGTTTTCTTTTTCAATATCGACGACCGCCCAGCCTATGCTGGCGATGCCCAGGTCGAACCCGAATATTTTCATGCAACGCCTCTTTTTCCTTGACAATATACCCCCCCCTCTTATAATTGCAAGGTATTATTTCTTATGTATGGTCTGATTTGGAAAGCAACCTATAATAAAGAAATATTCTGCGGAGCCCTGTCTAGCGACATCTCCTTTTTTGACCCGCTTGTCGGGTCTTTTTTATTTATCTACTAAAATTAGATTTAACCGCCGCGGACTTTTTGAACATCCTGCGGGCGGATTTTCTTTCGGGCGGCGCCCTTCGATTCCTTCTTCTTTTTTTGTCGATGAAAATCGGTGGCGGATGGGGAGGGATTTGAACCCCCGGGACCCTTGCGGGCCCGCTAGTTTTCAAGACTAGTGCAATCAACCGCTCTGCCACCCATCCGTCTGCCAAAAATTACCATGCGCGACCCCAAAAGTCAAGGCGGCCGAATTGTTAGTAATCGTTTGTTTAGTGCGCCGATTTATGGTATAATAATCCCAAAGAGGGTTAGGGATTTGAGAAGAATCTCACTGATTTTGGCCGCTATTATAGCGCCATTCGCCGCATCTAATGCGCGCGAGGGCGTGCCGTCGTATTATCAAAACGTCCAGCCCGGACAGCAATTCTCGGTTCGCCAAAATCCAAGCGGGCCCGCGGGTCAGCAGGTTTTCGTCGGAAATCAGCCAACCCGCGCCGTCATCGGACAAAACGTTCAATCCCAAGTTTTCGCCATGCCCCAGCAAGGCGGCGTGGGTTCGTGGGACATGACCCCGGCGGGCGTAGCGCTTCCAAAAGAAACCGACTGGACCATTTCGGCTTTCGCTGGCCGGCGCTTCGCGGACTTCACTTTCGAGACCGGCGTCCAATCAATCCTTAACTGGAACGACATGGTGTTCAACGAAATCGGCGTCGAGCTTCGCCGCGATTTCAAGATGCGCGATTACGACCTGTTCGTGTTCGGGCAATACACAAACGGAAGCTTCGTGTCCGGCGGCCTTTCAATGGACTACGACCTTATGCCATACGACAACCGCTATCCCGAATTCGGCCTGTTCACCATATCTTTGGGCGACCAGACCGGTAGCACGAGCCGCATAAAATTCGGCCTTGGCGCCTGGCGAATTTTCGACGTCATGGGTTGGAAGATTTCGCCCAGCATCGGTTATGAAATCTTCAAGCACGAATTGCAGATGTCGAACCATGTTTATCCGAATCCCGCGACTTATATTCCCTTGCTTACCGAAACCGGCGACTATGTCGTAGGTTCGGCCGACGGGCGCTATTCCTCTATCCAGCAGGGCGTGGGCATACCCGACGGATGGTATCAAGTCTGCGTCGGGCCCGAAGACATCGCGATTGTCGCGACCAACCCCGACGGGTCGCCCGCGCTTGACGGCGCCGGCAACTTGGTCATGACGGGATACGACCCCATCATGGGCGACCTTCCCTGGGGCGTGCCCGCCGGAAACTGCGTCATCATCGGCGGCGACGGCGCTATCGTCGTTTGGGGAACAACCCATATTTACAACACCACCTGGTCCGGAATTTATCTTGGCTTGGAGCTTGAAAAGCAGATGACGTATACCGACAAGCTGCGTTTCTACGGCCAGATTTCGCGGCCGAACTATTCTTCCGAAGGCATTTGGCCCAACCGGTCCGACTGGCAGCAGAACCCAAGCTTCATCGACGAAGGCAGCACCGATTCAATCGCTTACCGCATGGAGATGGAATACACTTACAGCCTTAACGAAAACCTGAACCTCAGCTTGAAGGCCGACTACGATTACTTCCATGTCGGGCGCATTTCCGGAACGCTTTTCGTGAACGAATACACGACATATGTCATCGACGAATACGGCCAGTATGTAACCGACCCATACACCGGATATCCCATCATCGAAACCATTCCGGCGCACGAGGTGTTCATTCAGGACTCGCTCAAATGGGCCAAGTGGCAGTCGTTCGGATTGTCCGTCAACTTGAAATATTTGTTTTAATAAGGAATCATACAATGGACCCCGGCCTGCGCCGGGGTGACGAGCGAGGAAATGACTAAATTCAAATCCGATTTTTTGAACGAGATTTCCGAGCGCGGAATGCTTTACCAATGCACCGACATTGCGGGACTCGACGCGCGCTTGTCCAATGGAAAACCCGTTTCCGCTTATTGGGGGACCGACCCGACGGCCGACGCTTTGCATGTGGGACATCTTGCGTCGTTCTCTATTCTGCGAATATTCGCGCGGCACGGCGGAAAGGTCGTCATCCTTGTCGGCGGCGCCACAGGAATGATTGGCGACAACGACAAGCTTACCGAGCGGCCGCCAATGGACGAGGCGACGTTGGCGAAAAACATTGCGGGAATCGGGCGCGACCTGGCGCGGTTCTTCGATTTCAAGAAAGGCGCCATGCTGGTCAACAACTACGACTGGTTCAAGAATATCAAATACATGGAGTTTTTACGCGACGTCGGGCGGCACTTCACCATCAACGAGATGCTGTCGAAAGATTCGGTAAAGGTGCGCCTTGAAAAGGGTTTGCCCATGACATACAGGGAATTCAGCTATTCGCTGTTCCAGGCTTATGATTTCGTTCATTTGAACCGCGAGCACGGCGTCGACGTCCAGCTGTTCGGAAGCGACCAATGGGGAAACGCCATCGCCGGCGTCAATCTTGGGCGGAAACTCGGCCTGCAACTTTTCGGCTTGTCGAATCCTTTGGTGCTGGATTCCGCCGGCAAAAAGTTGGGCAAGAGCGAGGGCAACGCCGTTTGGCTTGACCCTTCGCGCACCAGCGATTTCGACTATTACCAATATTTCCGCAATGTCGCCGACGCCGACGTCGTCAATATGCTGAAAATTTTCACCGACTTGCCTCTGGATGAAATCGAGCGGCTTGGGAAACTTAAAGACGCCGAAATCAACGAGGCGAAAAAGGTTCTGGCTTTCGAGGCGACCAAGATTTGCCGCGGCGCCCCGGCCGCTATGGCCGCCGCGGAGACCGCGGGCTCCTTATTTTCGGGCGGCGCCGATGTGGACGCCGTGAAGTCCGTCGAAATAAAAATGCCGGGCGCGATGAATGTCGTGGATTTCGCTATCGCCATCGGGATGTTCCCATCCAAGGGCGAGGCGCGCCGCACCATAGAGCAGGGCGGCCTGGCCATCGATGGCAAAAAAGTTTCCGGCGCCGATTTTATGGTTCAGCCCAGCAATGAAATGCTTGTGCAGAAGGGGAAGAAGACGTTTTTGAAAGCGATAGTGATATAAGCCATAACCTGGATGGTCGGATTAAATCCGACCATGACAAAGGATAGTTTATTTATTCCTTGGCCATTTGATTGGGGATTCGGTGCCGATAATGCGGATTTGTTCATCGTTCTGTTCGATGGTCAATGCGCCCGTTTCGTCTATGCCCGTGAATATCGCAGGCGCGTCCTTATACAGCACTTCTTCGTCCAGCCAGGCCGCACGCCTTAGCCATTCCGCCCTTATCGCTTCGAAATCGCCGCCTGCCAATGTATCCAGCCAAAAGTCCAGGCTGTCCAACAGAACGTTCAGAATATCGTCCCTTTTGATTTCGTGCCCAAGGTCAAGCGCGCATGATGTCGGGTAATCCGGAAACTCGGGCTTATTTATCAAATTCACGCCGACGCCGATTATCGTGAAGCCGTCCATATTGTCTATAATCGAGCCGGAAATTTTCCCGCCGCCCGCATACACGTCGTTCGGCCATTTCACCTTGTTCGGGACCTTGCATTCCAGAAGCGCGTCGCTGGCCGCGAGCGCGACGCAATACGCCGCGCGCGGGTCACGGATTTCATTCAATATGCAGCTGAAATACAGGTTGCCTTTCGGCGATACGAACTTGTTCCCGCGCTTTCCGATACCCGCGCTCTGCATATCGGCCAGAATCGCTATATGGTCGCGCGCGGCGCGTGTCGCAACCAAGTCGCGCGCGTAAATCTGCGTGCTTGGCAAGTCGGCGAAACGGACGACTTTATATTTGTGCAAGTTTATATACCCCGTTTTCGAACACTATCGGCGCCGCGTTTTTGCGTAGCGCGTGTATGTTCGTCCGCAATGTATTCGCATTGCCAAGCCGCGTTTCCAATTCGCGCGGCGTTATGCCAGCCGCGCCCGCCTGATAAAGCCAGGTCAATATCCGGCGGCCGTGCGCCGACGCGTCCGCGACTTTCAGTCTTTTCAAGATGCCGGTTTCAAACGAATTAACCGCTTCGATTATTTTTCCCATCAGCTGCGGCGCCGTAATCGGCGCGGATGGAATCCTTATATATGCGCCGCTGGTTTTCGAATTCGAGACCGCTATATCGGCCAGGGGGGAAGGTTTGTCGGTCAAGCGGAGTTCCATGCTTTGTAAAATTTTTAGCATGGCTTTATTGTCGGAATAGGCAAGAAGTCCGCTGTGCATGCGGCATTATATAGGAGAAAAGTGAAAATGCAACTAAAAAGGATGGAAGTTATGACCTGGATTCCAGTTTTCGCTGGAATGACGGCGGCTATTTCAATCTTTCCATCAAAATCGCGACGGCAAGGGCGTAATTGTTCGAATTGTTCCATTTCTTTATCCGGTCGAAATTATCATAAGTCAGCCAGGCCCTGCCGTCCGCCCCGTCCGGCGCGAACATCCCCGCCGATTTGTCCGACATCGGAAGCGGCGAGCCGTCCAGGTTCATGACGCCAAGCCGCGACCATGTTTCCAGCGGCTTTTTATTCTTCACGTCCGCGTGTTTCATATCGAAGCCTTGCGGCAGGGAAACTTCGCGCACGATTTTCGACAATTTGTCGTATTTCAATTTCGAAAGGTAATTCGCCGCCGACATTATCGCGTCCGACGTATTGTGTATTATATCTATCTTCCCGTTTTTATTCCCGTCCACCCCGTATTGTTCCAGGGTTGTCGGTATGAACTGGAAATGACCCATCGCGCCGGCCCACGAGCCTTCGATTTGCCTTATATCCAATTTCGATTTGTCCGCCGTTTTCATCAGGCTTAACAACTGCTGTTTGAAGAAGGTTTCGCGGCGGCCGTCGTATATCAAACTTAAAAACGCGTCCGGCAAATAAAAGCTTGCCTTGAACTTCCCATAATTGCTTTCCATGCCCCAGAACGCCACCAGCAATTCTTTCGGTATCCCGTATTCCTTTTCCGCCCGCGCGAGCAATGTCGGGTATTCGCGAAGCGCGCGCTTCCCGTCCAAGACGCGCTGGTTGTTTATCATCTTGTCCAAATACTCCGTCGCGGTAAGCTTATATTCCGGCTGGTTCCTGTCCAGATAAACAACGCGCGGAACGAACTTCGCGTTCTGCACCACCGCGTTTATCGTTTCCGCCGAGATATTCATTTTAAGCGCCGATTCCTGAACCTGGTTCAGTATCGTATTCCATCTGTTGTAATCAAAATCCCCTTCGTCAGCCAAGGCTGTTTGCGCCGAAAGGATGGACGCGGCCACTAAAAAAAATTTCATAATACGGCGCATTTGTGCTATAATGCACCATAGAGGAAGAGAAGTCAAAATGAAAATAGGCATAGTCGGTTCAGGCAGCGTCGGCGGCGCCATAGCCCGCGACCTTATGAATACAAACCTTGTGTCCGAAATCGTTCTGTTCGACATAGAGCAGGTAAAGGCCCAGGCCGTCGCAGAAGACCTGACCCACGCTTCCGTTTTCGGCGGCGACATCCTTATCCGAAGCGGCCAATACGCCAATTTCAAGGGTTGCGACATCGTCGTCATAACCGCCGGAGCCAAGCAAAAACCCGGCGAGTCCCGAACCGAGCTGGTCGAGCGCAACGCCATCAACATGCTTGACATAGTTCCAAAAATCATGGCCGTCAGCGACGAGAAAAAAATCATAATCATTCCCGTGACCAATCCCTTGGATGTCATGACCCAAATCGTCCAACAGATTTCAAGCCTGCCGCCGCATCGCGTCATCGGAACCGGAACTATCCTTGATTCCGCGCGTTTTCGCGCGTTATTGTCCAAGTTTGCCGGCGTATCGCACCGCTCCATCCACGCCTTCGTCCTGGGCGAGCACGGCGATTCCGAAGTCCTTAACTGGTCCGGCGCGACGATAGGTTCCATCCCGATTGCCGATTTCTGCGAACAGGCGCGAATTCCCCTTACCGACGCCGTTAAAAAGACCATCGAATACAAGACCACCAACGCCGCTTATTCCATCATCGCCGGCCGAAACGCCACGTGGGACGGAATCGGCGCCGCCGCCGCCGAGCTTGTATCCTGCATAATAACCGACGCTAAAAAAATCCTGCCCGTATCCATAACCACCAAGGGATTTTTGGACGCGCCAGTCGCCCTTTCACTGCCGCGGATTGTCGGGCGCAGCGGCGTCGTCGAAACAATCTATCCCAAGATGTCCGCTTCCGAATCAAAGGCCTTGCGCCAGAGCGCCAAGAAAATACTGGATTTATACGAGCAAGTAAGCTAAAATACATCCATATATAAAAGGAGACAATTATGATAAACACCACCACAATAGGAATCGGGTCCATCGCGGTTCTTCTCGGCGCTTTCGCCGTCGCGGTTTCTTTGCTTAAACCCGGAAAAAGCGCGCAGGCCGTCCGCGCCGTCGGCGTCGTCGCGATTTTCGCGGGATGGTTCTGGCTTTCTTTCGCCGCGGCTATCTGGGCCGTTTTGGATTTCGTATTGCCCAACAAGGAAAAACTTTTGAAGCAATACGAAGAGCTTCAAAAGAAGACCAAGAAGCAGTAAGTTATTTCGCCGAGGTCCCGCGGTTAAACCGCGGGACGACATTATATAACAAGGGTTCATGATATGGCTATGACAGCGATGGGCGAGTTCGAGTCAAGGCTCGCAAAGGGAAAGGCCGAACGAAGCGCCTTCCTTAAACTGCGATACAAGATTTTCGTCGAGGAAGAGGGCAAGGCCCCGTCCGACGAGGAAAAACGCACGCGCGAAGAGACCGACAGCTTCGACAGATACTGCGAATACATGCTGGTTTTCCACAAGAAAAAAGTCATCGGCGGATACAGAATCATAACAAAAAAAGCCGCAGATGAAAACGACGGGTTCTATACCGAGACCGAATTCGACATTTCCAAAATCAAGAAGGTCCGCGGAAACATCGCCGAGATGTCCCGCGCATGCATCGAAAAGAAATACCGCGAGAACCAGCTGGCAATCAGCATGCTTTGGCTGGGACTTGGGAACTATATCCTTAAAAACAAAATCGTCGTCATGTTCGGCGTCATTTCATATGTCGGCCAAAAGCCGGTCATATCCGCGCACGCCTTCTCTTACCTTTACTACAACCACCTTGCGCCTAAATCCATCCGCGCCAAGGTTCTTCCGGGAAAGTTCGACAAGATGGACATTCTGCCGAAAGAGTATGTCGACGAAACGAAGGCCTTCGAAGAGATGACGCCGCTTACCAAGGGATACCTTCGTCTTGGCGCCGAATTCGGCCAGGGCGTGTTTCTGGACACGCCGTTCAACAGCTACGATATTTTCGCGACCTTGCAGACCCGAAAAATCAGCAAGATTTACCAGAAGCGATTCCTTGGAAAGGAAGGCGCGCTGGACCATCTTATCATCGGCGACGGGCTGGTCAAGGCGACCGCAAAGATTACCGCAAAGATTTTCAAGATGCCGTTCGCGGGCGTCGCGCTGGCCGCCAACTTCATTCTGAACAACAAGGCCGAGGGCGAAAAGGAATAATAGTTATAACCTGGATGGTCGCTCGGTCTTCGGCCTGCGCGGCACTCGTAAGCGCTCGAACGTCGCAAGCTCGTTCCCGCTGACTCGTTGTCGGATTAAATCCGACCATGACAAAGACCACCCCGCGCTTCGCGCACCCCTCCACAGGAGGGGAACTAATGGAGAAATAAGATGATGGTGATTAAGAAATTTTTCGGCGGGTTAAGGTTCTTCGTCTGGTTCATATGGAGCATTCTGAACCTTCCCCTGTTCATCGTGTCGTCGATGCTGCCGCCCAATTCGCGCGTCGGAATCCTGCAATTCTATATGAAGAATTCATACAGCGTTTTCGGATTCCGCGCGCGCCGTGTCGGAAACGTCGCGCCGAACCGCCCGCTGATGATTGTTTGCAACCATATCGGATGGCTGGAACTTTTCGCTTTACCCGCAGTCGCGAAGATATCGTTCTTCGGCAAGGGCGAAATAAAAAGCTGGCCCATTCTGGGTTGGATTGTAGGCGCGCTCGGCGTCGTTTATGTCGACAGGCGCCCCGCATTCGTCAAGGATTCCCTGGCGGCCGTAACCCAGACCATGAAGCGCGCGACCAACCCAGTCGTTCTTTTCCCCGAGGGAACCACCAGCAACGGAAGCTATGTCAAAAAGTTCAAGTCGTCCCTATTCAATTTCTTGGAGCCGCAGCTGGAAGGCAAGGGCGGCGATGTCGCGATTCAGCCCGTCGTTCAGCTTTACCGCTATCCGGACGGGCGCTTGATTCCGGAAAAAGATTTGGCCGACAATTACGCTTATTTCAACAATGACAGCGTCGAAGAAGGGCCGAAGGCCGAAGTTCAGCGCAACGGCGTCGCGATTGCCGTCAATATCATGGCGCTTGGCGGCATTCTGGTCGAATATCATTTCCTGCCGGTCGTCGATTTGTCGGATGTCCACGATAGGAAAGAGCTTGCGGACAAGCTACAAAAAATCATCGCCGCGAAGTATAAGGAATTAAGGGCGGAAGGGTAGGAATTTTTTATTTGCCATAAGCCTTGAAATAATCGACGCCGTAGAGTTTGTGTATGGCTTCGGTTCCGTTTGCGACGACCTTGTTTTTTGAAAGGCCCAAATCAGCCAACAGGGATTTTATTTTGGAACCGGGCAAACCCGCGACGTCGATTTCAAGGAAAGCCGGAATCTTCGGGAATTTGTCTATGTCGAAGTCGATTTTTCCAAGCTCGAAGGAAACGCGGCGCGCGCGGACTTTCGTAATCCGCGCCAAACCCATGCCTTTCATGAACGCGGTCGGTTCCGCGGACCGCGCGGTCTTGAACTTGATTTCCTGTTTTGTCTTCGGATTGCTGTTGTTTATGTGCATGGTAAGCTTCGCGCCGTCTTCTTCGGTTATGCGTATCAGCTTGTCTTGCTTGGCATACAATCCGCCCGGCGCGTCCCAAGTCGTGATGACGCGGACATCGTCGTAAACTTTCTTCGCGCCGATTGCGGATAACCGCGCGCTTAGCTTTTTGACATCGACATCAAGGACTTTTATCTCGGATTCTTTCATATTCGTTCCCTTATTATTTCATCGCCTGGCGCAGGGCTTTCAGAATTTCGCGGAAATCGTTCGTCTTGAACGCAATCGGCGCCATGCCTTTCTTTGTGAAAACTATTCCAAGGTCGAACAATTTCGGCAGCGCGACTTTGACGCCGCCCTTGGCCGCGCGGGCGCAGCAAGCGCGCAATTTTTTCAAAACCTCGCCCGGGTCCGGCAATTCGCCCTTGGAAAAATTTTTGGTTTCGCAAACTATGATTTTCGAATTGACGGATTTGGCTTCGGCGCATGCGCCGGAATCGCCCGCGACCAAGGCGACCGGCACGCCCAGATAAGCGGCGGAATAAATTCCGAAAGTCGTCTCGCCCGCGATTTTTCCGTTAAGGCGGATTTCTTTTATCGCGCCGAAATTATAAGAATGCGCCAGCGGCGAAAGCTTGGTCCCTGCGGCGGCATGATAGCCGTGCAGAATCGCGCAGTCGAATCCGCCCGCGTCAAGCCCGCTCATCGTGCAGAATTCGTTCTCGCCTTCCCAGCCGGATAATATCTTGACCCCGCCGGGCAAAATCCCCGGCATGATATTTTTGCCCGTGCAGTGGGCGTCGCGAACGACGAATTTTCCGCGGCCGAATCCGGCGATTATTTCGGCAACCTCGCGCGATTGGATTTTTGCGAATTTGGCATAGCTTTTTTTACCCTTGTCGACATCGCCCCACCGCCGCGCTTGCGCGATTCCTTCCATGTCGGCGCTGATGAAAATTTTCCTGTCCGCCATTTATCCTTCTATTACAACATTCGCAAGCGCATAATCGCCGTCGTCGGAAAGCGCCAGGTGGACGCGCGCGTCCTTCGACTTCGCGGCCAGGATTTTTTTCGCTTCCCCGGCAATCAGCAATTCGGGCGCGCCGCGCTCGTCGTGCAAAACCGACACGTCGGTGAAGGCGATTCCGTCGTCGAACCCGGTGCCGAGCGCTTTCACGAACGCTTCCCGCGCGGCCCAGAATTTCGCCAAATGCTTTTCCTCGTTGCAATTATCCTCGGACGCATATGCGATTTCCTTCTTCGTGAAAATCCGGTTCTTCTTGAATTCGGTCCATTCAAGAAAGCGGCTGCATACCGCGATGTCGTTTCCGATGCCGAGAATCATCCTACTTTCCCCCCTGATTCAGCTTTTTGGTTATTTGTTTCATGCGTTTAAGAATCTGTTCCAAGTCTTCGTCGCTGACGCCCGCGCCGCTTGCGCCGCCCAATTCGTCCGCCAACACTATGCAGGTCGTCGCAAGCAGCGCGTCTTCCGGCAGCGGTCCGATTTGTTTCAAAATCTCGCGCGCTTTGGCATCGACGACCTTCGCCAGGCTGTGAAGCCGCGCTTCCTGTCCGTCTTCGCACCCGATGACGTAGTTTTGGTTCACAATCCTAAGGGCGACATTGCTCATTTCTTGACCTTCTTCAATTTTTTAATAATGGAAACGGCCTCGGATATATAGGAATTCGCGCGCTCGTTCGCTGCCCGCAAGGACTGGACCTGGCGCGTCAGAATGGCGGTTTCAAGGTCGGTTTGGCGTCCGCAGTTGTTCTTGGCGTCGACCAGGCCCGCGGCGGCTTCGTCCATCTTGTCAAGTTCTTTGAAGATTTCGAGTTTGATGTCGTTCATACCCTATAATTTGAAAAAAAATAATTCGTAAGTCAACCCAAATATGATATAATGTTGGAAATAAAGGGAAATGGGAATGAAGGCGCAAATAGTCTATATTTCGTGCGGCGAGGGTCATGAGCCGGCCGACATCCAGAAAGCCCTGGACGATGTGCGCGCGCAGCTGGACCTGCCGAAAGACGCGATTCTGTTCGGAATACCGGTCGACCAGCAGGAATTGGCGCCGATTTCGGCCAAACCAATTTTAGGCAAACTCAACAAATTAAACAATGTCATGCCGCGGCCCCTCCGCGTCATCCCGGCCGAATCGAACGACCTCGAAGACATTTTGGGCGACATATCGCCGCTTGCCCAGGACGCGCCGCCCGCGCCGTCCGACGATTTCCCACAATCCGTGCACGACCTGGCGGAAGAGATGGGCGCGCTCAACGAAAACGATTTTGATAAAATAAACGAAGGCATACTTTCGAAAACCGCCAAGGGCGTGTCGGAACTGCTGAATGTCATCCCTTTCAAGACGCGCAAAAAAAAGGCGAAGAACGAGCCCGGCGGCCCGAACCTTTTCGACTGGGGCGGCGGCGCGGCGAACGCGTCGGAAGACAGGTTCGATTTCCCCGACGCATTGAAAGGCCTTATTTAATCCGTCGTTTTCGGAGAGAGAAATGACGAATGACGAAATCTTACAGCATTTGTGGCAAAGCGGAATCGACGCGGAAATCGTAGGCGACCAGTTCTATGTGTCCAGCCAGGGCTGCTTCATAAACAGCGCGTTCGATTTCCTGGGCGAATTCCAGATTCTGCTTTATATAGTCGCGGCGTTCATGATGGCGGGCTGGGCCTTCGCGCTGATACGCGGCGCGCAGACGAACATCGTGAACAATCTAAGGAACCTTGCGATTGTCTTCGCGGTGCTTTCGATAATCCGCCCGCTGATGATAGTTTTCTACGGCACCGCGAACCATTTCGAAGACATCGCATGCCGCCGCTTGAAAGTCGGCGCGGACGACATAAAGCGCGTCGTGCGCCTGTCGGGCGACATAAGATTGCCGGACGGATTCATCGAAAGCGCGATGACCGCGGGCGAAATCCCCGAAGTGCGCGCCCACGTCGCCGAAGTCGCGGAAGAGATTACAGAGGAACCGCAAATCGCGCGCCCGCCAAGCCGCCGCCCGACCAACCGGTTAAGGCCTACTTCTGTCCGGACGCGGCCCGGCGTGCGGCGCCAGGTGGTGGATATAGAGAACATTCCGCTTTGGAACAACGGCCAGGGCGGCGTCGCACAGGACGTTATCCGCCGCTTCAATATCGCAATCCGCGAAGCGCACTGGGGGGGCGGCGACGGACATATCGGCGCGCGCCGCGGATTGGGCTACCGCGACCATGCGGGCACGGATATAATGCCCGGCGGACGGCCGCCCGCGCCGGGAACGCAGATGCCCGCGTTCTGGGACGGCCGCGTCATAAGAATCTCGCGCGTGTATGCGAACGACCCCAGCCTTTCGCAAGTGGTCATACAGAACGACAACGGCAGCCAAAGCCGCGTGCTTTACGTCCGCGCGCGCGACGGGCTTATGGTCGGCGACCGCGTGGCGGCGGGCGAAGTCATAGGATACACTCAGGACGTCAGGCCGCACTACGGCAACCATGTGGCGCAGCACGTCCATTTCGAGCTTTACTACGGCGGCAATCTGATTGACACGGAGAGCCTATATGAA